>RFJD01000247.1 GCA_003695015.1 Verrucomicrobiota bacterium
CCGTGGCGGTCAGTCCGCAACGCCGGGACAGTTCTTCAACGCGGCCGCCTCGTAGCGGTTGGCCGGGTTCCACAACAGCCAGGACTTGATCCCGTGATCTGCCAGGGCCCGCATCTGGGCCTGGATCTGGGCCGGGCCGTAATCGATGTGGCCCTTCACCCACGTGGCGGTGAAGCCTTGGATCCACGGGCGCACCTCGGCGGGAGTGGCGATGCGGCCGTTGCGGCGCAGGCAATCCCGGATGCCCGCCGCCAGCACCTCGTACGGCTTCCGGTCCGGCACCGGCAGCCCGTAGTTCATCGGCCCGTAATGGCTGGGGTACATCATCGGGCAGATGTAGTCGGCCGCGTTGCTGATGGCCTCCCAGTACTGGCCGATGCGCATGTCGTCCACCGTGGTGCATACCAACCCGAAGACGTCCGCCGCCACGTACACCTGCCGGGGCTCGAGCCGTTTCCGTGCCTCCAGCAGGAAGCTCTGGATCGCCGCCGCCTTCGATTCGCCCTTGGGATTGCGATAATCGAGGTCCGCCGACTTCGGCACGTCCGGAAACCGGACGTAGTCGAACTGCACCTCGTTGAACCCCAGCGCCGCGGCCTCCTCGGCCAGCTCCAGGTTGTACCGGCGGAACAACGGGTCGTGCGGCGAGGCCCACCGAAGGCCGTCCCGGCTGCGGAAGGTCCGGCCCGTCCGCCGGTCCAGGATCGTCCGTTCCGGATGGCGTCGGGCAAACACCGGGTCTTTGAACGTCACGATCCGGGCGATGAGGTACAGACCTTCGTCGCGCAACCGCTGCAGCCATGGCCGCAGGTCCTCGAAGGCCGCCCGGCGGTTCGCCTCCGGGTTATGCCGCCGCGCCGCCTCCGACCGCGTCAACAGCCAGCCCTCGTCGTCTTTGAAGTCGATCACCAGCGCGTTGACGTCCGTCTCCCGCGCCAGCCGCACCAGTTCGGCCATCCGTTCCGACTGCGCCGTCCGCCGGGTCACGTACAAACCGCGGGCGTCGATGCGCGGGTTGCGGCGGTAGTTCCGTTTCGGCAGCGGGTCGTAATGCAGGTCGGCAAACGGGCCGAAGTCCGGGCGCTCCCCGGAATCGCCCGCCTCGTCCACCCCTCCGCCGGAAACCTCCGGGCCCGTGGGCGGGGCGAGATGCTCACCCGCCACCCAGCCGATCCGGCGAACGCCCTTGGCTCCTCCGTAAGCCACCCGCACCCAGCGGCGGCCGTCCGAAAGCTCCTGTTCCCCCAGAACCTCGACCCGGGTGCCCTGCGGCAACCGCCCGGTGCGGGTCGCGTCCAAGCCGGGAGCCATCCGCACATTGAGCCAGTCGGCGGCGACCTCCAGCTCGCGCGGCTCGGCGGTCCCCGACCCGGTGGCTCGGGCGGCCCCCCTTTGCCGGGACGACGCTTCGGCTCGCGCCGGTTTCGCGGAAGTTTTTTCGCCGGCAACGCCGCTTCCGGAGGCCGCGACCTCCGGTTCGGCTGCGGCGGGAACCGGCAGGGGCTTCGGCTCCCAGCGCGTCACCCGCGCGCCGGCGGCGTCTTCCGCCGCCAACGGGGTCACGCGCCCCGAGCCGCGCTGGCAACCGGCCACCCACAAGGCCACGGCGACGGTCAGTCCCGCGGCCAGCGTCATGCCGCCGCCCCAAAGCCAGGCCGGCGGCAGGCGGCCGCCCGGCGTTCCCTCGTTGGCTCGGTTGGAACCTTCCATCAAACGCGTCCCGGTAAACGCGCCACCTTGTAACAACCCCTCCGGACCCGAGGCCACCCAAAACCTCGCCGAAACGCGCCGGGTCATTCACCGGTCATTCCCAAACCGATTGCCGCACGTGGAAAAAACGCGGGCCGGGCTACTCGTACGGGGATCGCGGAAGCCTGGGCGGCGGGTCGAGTTCGAGCCACTCGTACTTGTCCGTCCGGACGGGCGCCCAGCACAGCACGCCCGATTTCCGCCAGGCATCCAGCACGATCCCCTCCTCGAACGGCCGGCCCTTCGCGGTCACGACCACGGCATTGTGCTCGCCCGGGGTGGCTTCCTCGGCACAGCCCCAGTGCAACTCGAAGGCCCGCAGCGGCAGGCGATCCAGCGCCGCCTTCAGGTCCTGGGCCCATTGGTAGCAAAGCCCCCGCGGCCGCCGGCCGGCGTTGACCAGCATGTTGTGGAACCACGCCGGCCGCATCGCCCGATACTGCACCGCCAGCCACCGCGCCCGCTCGATGGCCGTCTCCGCAATCAACCGCGCCTCCTCCGGCGCCCGCCCGCCGGTCAAGGCGTCCAAGTCCCGCGCCAACGCCGCCGGATCGGGCAACGAACGGCCCGACCGCGCCGGGCTGGCGCAACCGGCCAGCAAAAGCGCCACCGCCAGCCCCGCCGCCGCGCCTTTGGCCATCACCGTTGCCACGCGTTTGCCAACCTCTCGCTCACTCATTGCTCAACCGAAAGAAAAGCGTCCGGTCCGCCGGAGTCACCCGCACTTCACGCCATCCCTCCCGCAGCTCGGGATGCGACGGCCACGGCTGCCAGTCCGCGGTCGGTCCCGGCTCCCGAGCCGTCCAGAGCCTTTGATCCAGCGCCCCGGCCGGCCAGCGCAGGTCGAGTGCGTCGCCCTCCCGGGTCCAAACCAGCTTTGGCGGCCCGCTCGACACCTCCACATCCAGGCTCAGGTCGAAACTGAGGTCTTCCGCCCCACCGACGGCCTGATGGACCTCGACGGCGATCACGTTGGCGCCCACTTGCAACCACGCCGGCAGCAACCACCGCCCTTCCCATGCGTTCTCCGCCCCGCCTTCGACCGCCACCATCGCCGGCGTGTCCGGGCCGACCGGTCCTTCGGGCATGTTGCTGCGAAACGCTTCCCGGCCGTTAACGTACACAATCGCGCCGTCGTCGCGCTTGAGTCGGAGCAACACCCGCCGCAGCTCGGGCAACGGCGGCAGAACCCATTCCCGGCGGAACCAGCAGGTGCGCCCGCCCCGACCGGCAAGGACCGTCGTTTCGTCCCCGTCGCCAAAACCCAGTTCCGCCGCCCCTCGGGGCCATGCCGCGTCGTCGAAGTCGGGTCGGGTCCACCCGGCTGGCGGCGGTTCCTCCCGGTCCCAGTACCGCCACGAAGCCCCTTCCGAAATGACCCGCCACAACCCGGCGGTCACCGTCACCGTCACCGGCGCGGAGGTGCTCATCAAACCGCCGGCATCACGCGCCACCGCGCGCAACACGTATCGTCCGGGCCACACGCCCGAAAGCGCCCACGATTCGCCGGGCGCGGTCTCGCCGAGCCACGCGCCGCCCGCCTGCCAGGCCACGGTTGCCACGTCGCCGTCCCAGTCCTCGACTTCCGCGGCCAGCGCGATTTCCGCCGGGGCCCGCAGCACCGCGCCATCCGCCGGTGCCGTCACCCGCACCCCCGGCGGGGTGTTGGTCGAGGTGATCACGACCTCGACGAGCCCGGTGACCGCGTGTCCGTTGAGGAAAACCGGCGGCATCTGCGACAACGAAAACACCTCGGCGGGCGACAACGCCCGGCCCCAGACCGCCAGGTCGTCCAGCGCCCCTCCGAACCAGCGATCGGGCTTGAACGTCGCCGACTGGTGCCCGCCGAACACCAGGCCGGCATCCTCCGGCAGGGCCAACTCGAAATCGCGGTCGATGCCCCTCAGGCGTCCGTCCACATACAACCGCAACTCATCGCCGGCGCGAACCACCGCGGCATGGCGCCAGCTTCCGGCCGTGACGCCGTCCGCCTTCAATTCGACGTCCGGACCGGGATCGTTCCGCAGGACCAGGCTGTTCGAGTGCTGCGGCCCGTAAAGGGTGAGTTCGTGGGCGTCGCCAAAACCATCGCTGCGCCCGAGGTAAAACACGAAATCATGCGTCGCGACCGTGTTGCGCCGAAACCATCCGGCCACGGTCCAATCCTGCTCGTTCCAGCGCACTTGGCCGGGCGCCATCAACGGGCGCAACCGCGCCGCGTCGGCCGGACCGTTCTCCTCCAATTCGAGTGCGCCCCGGCTCCAAAGCGCCAGCGCTTCCGGGCCGGCCCCGATCGCCCGAAAGGCGCCCTCCCCCACCGTCTCCACCAAACCGGGATGCGCCCGCCCGCCGGCATCGACCGCCAACCCCGCCGCCAACGAGTCGGAATCCTCGAAATCGTACCACAGCACGTTGGCCGGACCCGGGGCGGCATCGGTCACCACGTACTCCACGCGCATCACGCCCCCGGCCGATGCCGGGGCTTCGCAACGCAGCGTGTGGCCGTCGGCCTCGAGTCGCGCGCTTCCCCCGCTCACCGCACCGAGCCTGAAGTACCAGCGCTCCGGCGGCGTCAGGTCGTCCTCCACCAGGGTTCGCAGGTCGATCGTCGTGACGCCTCCGGGCCGGACCGCCCGGCGCAAGGTTCCCGCCACCGGGGGACGATCCTCCGGTTCGTGCCACCGATCCAACGGCCGCAGGGCGGGCGGCTCCACCGGCGGCGGTTCGCCGGGCAGCAACGGGTGGAGCCACACCGCCAGGGTCGCGTGTTCCAAGGCCGGCAGATGCATCGCCAGCTTGCGGTATCCCTCGTTGGGGTTCTGGCCGGCGGGATTCGGCGAGCCCGGCAACGGCGCCGCCGGCAACACCTCCCAACGCCCTTCCGCCGACACGATTTCCGCCCACAACCGGTCTCCCCCGGCCGTCAACAGGGCGCGGCGGCCATCCGAGGCCAGTTGGACCTCCACCCCGGTGTTCAGATGGAGGAACGACCACGTGTCGCGTGGCCCGGCCAACTCGATTTCATCCTGCACCAGCGCGTCCCGACGGCCGTTGAACAGCATCACCCCCCGCCACAAGCGCCGGGCATCGACATAGGCCGGGGTCAGGTCGGCAATGGCCCACGCCCGGTCCTCCCGGCTTTCGAAGGCGATCAACGGCGCGTGCGCCCCGACGCGTTGGTCCGGATCGCTGCCGGCCCCGATCACCAGCGTGTTGTGGCCTTCGGCCCGAAGCCGGTAGTAGGTCCAGCGTTTGCTCCCGAAGTAGGACGGCAACGCGTAGCTGTCCCCGCCCAGGTCCACCAGCCAGCGGCGGCCCAGGGCGTCGAGAACCAACGTCCCGGCGTCCAAGTGCCCGTGGCTTGCGCCGAGGTCGCCTCCCTTGAACCCGACGAACAGGGCCTCCGAATCCCAGCCCGACCGCAGCGTCGCCACTTCCGCCGGCGCGTAGGGCGCCGTTCCGGTGGGACCGAGAAAGGCAATGTCCCGGGGCGGTTCCCCCGCGGGCGGCGCTTCGGCCGCGTCCACGTACCACAACAGGTCGAGCGCCTCACGCGCGGCATGGTCTCGCTGGTGCGCCGCGTAGGCCGGCGCCGCGAACCGGCGGGCCAGCCAGAAGAGGGTCGGGCTGCGCATCGCGCGGGCATGGGCGTCGGCGAAGTTGAAACTCAGGTCCGTCGGCCCGGGCATGTGCAGGGCAAACCGGCCGCTTTGCCGGAAGCCCGGGGTGGCGGCCAAGCCGAAGTCGCTGCCCAAGGCGCCCTCGAGGCCGGCGCACAAACGAGCGTTGTAGTTGATCGTGTAACCCCAGTAGCCCGGCCCTTCGTACCAGCCGCCGTTGTCGGCGGTCCAATGCCGCACCACCTCCGCGGCCGAGAGCACCGCCCGTCGCAACACCTCGCGGGCCGTTGGACCGCCCTCCTCGCCCAAAGCCAGCGCGCCCATGGCCAGGCCGCCGTTGCAAACCAGGTTCCAGTTGTTGGCCGTGGGACGCGACCACCAGACGTTGTCCTTGTAGGCCTGCAGCCCGACGTTCAACCCCTTGCCCAGAATCGCCCCCCGCAACAGCGCCCGTTGCCCCGCCGTCCACCGGTCGTACAACCAGTCGTACGCCACCGCAAAGGCGTGCGTCATCTCCGCGGTGTCCAGGAAATGCGCCGGATGCCAGTCCGGAAAAGCCGCCGCCGCCTCCAGCTCCGCCCACAACCGCTCCGCGTAACGGCCGTCGCCGGTCATCCGATACGCCAGCCCCAGCGTGTAGGCGCGGTCCAGCACCCGCCGGCTGGTTCCCAGGATGGTGCCGCGTTCATCCGGGTCGTAGGTGCTGACCGGGTCGTCCAGCATCCCCTCGGCCCGCTGCCGCAGTTTCTCGAACCACTGCGCCGGCTGGCCGTCCGGATGGACCGCCAACTCCCGCGCCAACCAGTCGAACCGCATCCGCGAAGCCAGCAACCGCGGCCTCCCGGTCGCCAGGGTGGCCAGCAGGGCCTCCGCCCCCGGCACGGCCCGGTCACTGTCCCAATCGATCCAGTACCGCCCGTCGATGACCTCGAAACCCTCCCTCCCGGGAAGCTGCCAGCCCACCGAAAAGTGGTCCGCGCCCGTCTCCTCGAGGAACCGCACCTCGACGTAATACCGCCGGCCCGCCGCCAGCCGGCCCGGCGCCGACACCTGCGAATCCGACCGTGTCCATTCCCGGAAACCGGTCGGCTCACTCGTCCAGGCAATCCGCCGCGCCCGCTCCGGCGAACCGTCGATCCCCAGCCACAACTCGACCCGCTCGTCGCCCGCCACGGCAAACCGATAGAGCCCGTCCTCCGGCGCCTCCAGCCAGCCCCGGATGCGAACCGCGTAATGATCGGTCCAGTTCGTCAGCCAGGATTCCAGCCGGGGAAACCGTTCCCGTCCGCCGGGCCGATCAGGGTAGGTCGTCAGGTTGGTCCACGCCCCCCAACCTCCCGCCGCCAGTCCGGTCCAGTACTCCGCCAGCACCGAACCCGCGACCGTGGCCGAAGGTTCCGCCCACAACCGCTCCGCCGGAATCACCTCCTCCGGCTGCCCCGGCTGTTCCCACGTCAGTCGCACCGAGGCCGGACCGCCGGTCTCGACGAATTCGAGCCGCACATCGACCGCCCGTCCCGCCGACAAGACCGTCTCCGCCTCGACCGGCCACGCGGAGGCCTCCCCCACCAACCGCATCGCCGCCAGCCGGCCGTCCAACCACAACCGCACCCCGCCCTCCGCATGAACCCGGAACACATGCCGCCCGCTCTCGACCGGAAGCACCCGTCCTTCCCAACGCACCGCAAACCCGCCCGCGTCCAACCCCGCCATCGGCGCCCCCAACCCCCAGTCAAAATCCACGCCGGGATCAATCCGCTCGGCAACCGGCTCCTGGAATCCCGTGTCGCGGAAATAAGTCGCCCTCAGCCCGGCCGAAGCTTCCACCCGGACCGTGCCCGGCCAACTCAACGCCATGACGGCCACCGCCACCGGCAACCAACGCCACCCGGTCTTCATGTTCGCCGCCTTCTTAACACGCCGTCCCCCGCCACCGCCAGTCATGGGCAAGGGTCGCGCGCCACGCCGGTCCCGGCGGCCGGTATGCCCGCCAAGGCCATCGGCCAAGCGGCGCAAGTCGGGCCCCAAGCGGAGGAGCCCGCAGGCCGCATCACCCGGCCGCTTCGGCGCCGGCCGGCTTTTGGGCGCCGCTGACGGGCACGTCGCGGAGCCCGCGCCAGGCCACCAACACCGCTGCCAACGCCGTGAAGGACGCCAGGCCGTAGGCCCAATGGGGATTCCACGCGTAGATCCCGGTGGCCATCAGCGGCCCCAGAATCCGCCCCAGCGTGCTGGCGCTCTGGGCCACGCCGAGGGTCGCGCCCTGTTCCTCCGGCGGGGTGAGCATCGACAACAACCCGAGCGTCGGTGCGCGGTTGATGCCGGACCCGGCGGAAATCAGAGCCAGGGCCAGCAACAGCAACGCCAGGGTCTTCACATAGGGCAGGATCAGCAGACTCACGGCAAACAGCCCCAGGCTGCCGACGATCAGGCGCGGCTCCCCCATCCGCTTCACCAACCGTCCCACCGCCCCCTGCACGAAGGCCGCCACCAACCCGCAAAAAGCGAACAGATAACCCAACTGGCTTTCGTGGAACCAAAGCGCCTGCGGCCGGATCAACCCGGGAAAAGCCTGTTCGAGGAGCTGACGGTTCCGCCGTGCATCCACCCGGCGCTCCGCCTCGCCAGCCTTGGTTTCCGCGCCCGCGCCCGCGCTCTCCGCCGCCTCCGGTTCCGGCAACCGCGCCTTCGTCAGGACCGCGTTCAACCCGCGGTACAATTGCCGCCGCACCCGGGTCTCGCTCAGCCCGTCCAGGTCGCGCCACGCCGAGCGAATCTCCTCCGGCAGGCCCGCCCGCACGGCCGCGGCGAGCAGCGAGGCATCCTCGTTCAAGGCCCGGGCCAGCCGTTTGGGCTCGGGGAAATCGTCCGGATGAAACGCCGGCGACGCCAGCAACAACGGCAGGGTGCTTTCGAAACACGCAAAGCAAAAGGTCGCCAGGAAATACACCTTCACCAGCAGGCCCGCATGCGGCCGGGAGAGCACCCGCCGCCATTGGTCGAGGCCGGGGCGACCGGGCGCGCGCGGGCTGCCGGCCTGGCGGCTTTCGGCCAGGATCACGGTGGCCAGGAGGAAATTCGCGCCGCAAAGCCCGGCGGCCACCCAGCCCGGCGCCGCCAACCCCAGCCACTTGAGACTCAGCCCGCCGATGGCCGGACCCAGGATGAAGCCCAGCCCGAAGGCCACCCCGATGAGCGCCATGCCTTTGGACCGCTTCTCCGGCGGGGTGATGTCGGCAATGTAGGCCGAGGCCACCGAGATGTTGGCGCCACAGGCTCCGGCGAAAATCCGGGAAAGCAAGATCAGCCCCAGCGCCACCGGCGGCGACCACCCGCCGCTGACGGCCCAACCGAACAGCGCGTAGGAGAGCGTGCTGCCCGCGTTGCTCAGCAACAGAACCGGCCGCCGCCCGATCCGGTCCGACAACCGCCCCCACGCCGGCGCCAGCAAGAACTGCATCACCGAGAAGGAGGCGATGATCGCCCCGATCATCAGCCCTCGCGCCCCGTACAGCTCGCTGTACCGGGGCAACAGGGGCAGCACGATGCCGAACCCGATCAGGTCGATGAAGACCGTCAGAAAAATGATCAACAACGAGGGCTTGCGTCCTTTCATGCTTTGCGTCAGGTCGTTGGCTCCCTGCCTTCAGGGCAAAGGGGCGCCAATGTCCGCCCGCCACCGCCCGGCGTCAACCTCCTGCGGCCCGGAAGGTTGTCCAACACCTCGCGCGGCCGGCCGGGTTCCCCACGGCTTGTCCCACCCCGGTCGACCGCGGTCGCCGGCGGTCGCCTCCCGGGAACGGAAAAAAACGAAAGGCCCGGCGCGCCGCCGGACCTTGGCAAGGGATCGCGTGAGGCGCCCGGGCTTCCGGACCATCCCCATCAAGCCGCCGCTTGGGCGAAGGCTTGGCGGAGCATCCGGATGCTGGCCGGCACGGCCTTGTCCGGATCGTCCTTGCCCTCCATCTCGAGCGAGACGTAGCCGCGGTAGCCGACCTTCTGGAGGATCTTGGCGATCCGGACGTAGTCCAGATCGAGCGTGTACCACTCGCCGCCGCCGGGATAGGTCTTGGCCTGCACGAAGACGGTCTTGGGAGCGATCATCTCGAGCTTGTCATAGGGGTCTTCGAGGAAGTTGCCGGTGTCCATCAACACGCCCAGCCAGGGGGAGTCGATCGCGTTGACGATGCGCAACAACCCCTGCGGGGTGCTGGTGAGACCCCAGTGGTTCTCGAGGGCCAGGAGCACGCCGCATTGCTCGGCCTTGGGCAGGCAGCGTTCGATCGAGTCGATGCACCACTTGAATCCGTCGTCCTCGGTGTAGCCGGGCAGGATGGGTTCGACACCGCGGGCGGCCATCAGGTCGTCGAAGGATTTGATCGTGTTCCAGCGGCCGGAGTTGAGCCGGATGCAGGGCACGCCCAGTTCGTAGGCGATCTCGATGCACTTCTCGGTGTGGGCGATCTGCTGCTTCCGGTACTCGGGATCCGGATCCACGAAGTCCTGGTGGATCGAGAGGGCGATCAGGTCGATGCCGTTGAGGAAGGCGTGCCGCTTGAGCTTGCGCAAATAGGCGCGGCCGGCGGCGTCCAAGGGCGCCTTTTCCTCGATGTCCATCTGCTTGTGCAGGATGTCCACGCCTTCGACACCAATGCGGGCGGCCTTGTCGATGACCGTCTCGATGGGCACCCGCTCCGTGAGAAAATGCCAGTAGGAGTAGGTCGAGATGCCCAGTTTGACGCGGCCCCGGCGGCCGCCGCGGCGGTTCGGGCGGCGACGTTCGCTGCTCTGGCCCAGGGCGGTGGCGGCGGCGCCCAGAGTGGCCGCCCCGAGGAAGTGACGTCGATCGATGCTCTTCATGTTCGGATGGGGAGTGGGATCGTTTCGGTTTCGGATTCGGACACAGGGGTTCACGGAAGCGCGGCGTGCGAGCCGTCGCACCAGGGGAGTTCCTGGCTGTGCTTGCAGCCGCACCAAGCCACCCGGCGACGTTCCTTCAGCTCGACCTTCAACGGCGCGAAGCCGGTGCCCTTGTGCGAGCCGTCGCAAACCGGCTGGGTCTGCGACCGCCCGCAGGTGCAGAACCAATAGACTCCGGCCTCGGCCTCCTGGACCAACGGCGCTTTCTGGAACACATGTGGCTTGTTCATGGCGGCCCACTTTGCCCCGCTTGGCGGCCGAAAGGCAAGGACGCAACCCGGGCGGGTTGCGCGGGCCGGGTACGAAGGTTATTCTCATCGGAAAGATTGGAGTCGCTTATGAGCAAACCGAAGATCATCGCCTACCTGAAACCCACCTGCGGCTGGAGCCAGGGCGTCCGCGC
>RFJD01000041.1 GCA_003695015.1 Verrucomicrobiota bacterium
ACGGCGGACCGTCCTTGGGCCTACCGCGACGCACCGGACTTGGTGGTCTTCGGCCGGGCCGCCCTCATCCGCGGGGCCGATCCGAAGGAAGTGCTCGACCGGGTCTATGGCTCCGCCCGCCAGAAGGAGCCGCAACACCCCGACGCTTGGATCGCCTCGGCGGAACTGGCCCTGGACAAGGGCGACTATGAGTTGGCCGCCCGCACCTGCCGGGAGGCGCTCGAAAAAATCCCCGATCATCCCGACCTGCATTATCTCCTGGCCCGGGCCTACGCGCCCTCCGAACCCGCCCTCAGCCGCGCCTCCCTCGAAAAAGCCCTCGAGATCAACCCGCGTCACATCCCCAGCCTCCTGGCCTTGGCGGAGCGGGCCATCGACGCCGAGGATTACGACCGCGCCGCCACCCTGCTGGGCAAGGTCCGATCCATCAACCCCTACCACCAGGAGGCCTGGGCCTTCGAGGCCGTCCTGGCCGAACTGCACAACGATCCCGCCGGCGTCCAAACCGCCCTCGAAATGGCCCGCAAGACCTGGGCCGCCAACCCGCGCGTCCCCTGGCTGCTCGGCCGGAAGCTGTCCGAGAAATACCGCTTCGAGGAAGGCGCCCGCTGGCAGCGCGAAGCCCTGAAGCTGGATGCCTCCTTCCTGCCGGCCCGACTCCAACTCGCCCAAGACCTCCTTCGGCTCGGCCAGGAAGACGAAGGCTGGCGGCTGGCCGGGGAGGCACATCAAGCCGACGGCTACAGCGTCCTGGCGTTGAACCTGGTCAACCTTCGCGACGTCCTGCGCGGCTTCACCGAAGTCACGAACGAGCATTTCATCGTTCGCATGGCGCCGCGGGAGGCGGCGGTGTACGGCCGGCGGGCGCTGGCGTTGCTCGAGCGGGCCCGGCAAGACCTCGCCGCCCGCTACGGAGTGGCGTTGTCCGAGCCCGTCCTGGTCGAGATTTTCCCCGACCAGAAGGACTTCGCCGTCCGCACGTTCGGCATGCCGGAGAACCACGGGTTTCTCGGCGTCTGCTTCGGGCGCGTCATCACCGCCAACAGCCCGGTGTCGCGGCCCGGCCACGCCTTCAATTGGGAATCCATGCTCTGGCATGAGTTCGCCCACGTGGTGACGCTCGAACTCACCCGCCACCGCATGCCCCGTTGGCTCAGCGAAGGCATCTCGGTCTATGAGGAACGCCAAGCCGATCCGACGTGGGGCGAACGGATGGACCCGGATTACCGCGAGATGATTCTGGGGGGCGAACTGACCCCCATCGGCCAACTCAGCGCCGCGTTCCTCTCGCCGCGCTCCGAAAAGCACCTCCAGTTCGCCTATTACGAGTCCTCGCTCGTGGTCGAGTACCTGGTGGAGCAGTTCGGCTTCGACACCCTCCGCCGGATTCTGGTGGACCTCGCCCAAGGCCGGGAGATCAACGCCGCGTTGGAAGCCCGGACCCGGCCCCTGGCCGAGCTGGAGCCCGCTTTCGAAGCCTGGGCCCGCACCCGGGCCGAGGCGCTGGGGCCGCAACTGGATTGGGAGAAACCGACCGCCCTGCTGCCCGGCCAGCCTCCCGACGAAACCACGTGGCAACTCTGGGAAAAGACGCGCCCGAACAACGTCCACGTCCTGCGCCGTCAGGCCCGGCGCTTGATCGAGGCCGGGGAATGGGCCGGGGCCCGCAAGGTCTTGGAGCGCCTGCTGCAGTGGTTCCCCAACGATCACGGCCCGGGGAGTGCCTGGCGGCAGCTCGCCCTTTGCTGCCGGCAATTGGGCGACCCCGAAGGCGAGCGGCGCGCCTGGGAAACCCTCCTGGCCCTCGACGACGAAGCGCCGGACGCCTGCCTGCGCCTCATGGAGCTGGGAACGGAAGCCGGCGACTGGGAGCTGGTGCGTCGGGCCGCCGAGCGCCACCTGGCCATCAATCCGATGATCCCCGCGCCGCACCGCTACCTCGCCCGGGCCGCCGAGGAGTTGGGCGACGCCCGGACGGCCGTCGAGGCTTGGCGCGCGTTGCTGGCCCTCGGACCGGACAATCCGGCACTGGCGCACTACCGGCTGGCGGTCCAGCTCCACCGGTTGGGCGAGCCCGAGGCGCGACGCCACGTCTTGGCGGCGCTCGAAGACGCTCCGCGGTTTCAGGCCGCCCTGAATCTGCTGTGGGAAATCCATCGGGCCGAAGCCTCCGCTCCAACCACCCCCTCCCCACCCGGATCATGAAAAGGAACCGCATCCACCGGAACCTGCTCCTGCTCGGCGCCCTGGCGCTGGGGGCGGCCCTGCTGGCCCAACGCTGGGGCGGTTGGCGCGGCGGCGGGCCTTGGCGGGGCGGCCGGTTCGCCGAATACAACGAAATCCGCACCGCCCGCGAAGTCCCCAGCGGCAGCACCGGCACGCCCGTTTGGACCAATGCCCCCGGCTTCGAGCACGACGTCTTCACCTTCGCCCGCATCCGCTACAGCGGCACCCGGTTCGGACGCGGCGGCGGTTGGGCCACCGACCTGCCCGACAGCGACCTGAACCTCTCCTTCCGCCTGCAACAACTGACCTCGATGAAGGTGGATCCCAACGGCCGGGTGCTGAACCTCACCGACCCCGACTTGGTGGACTACCCGTTCATCTACATCGTCGAACCGGGCGGCCTGACCCTGACGCCGGAGGAGGTGCTCGCCCTCCGGAATTACCTGCTCAATGGCGGCTTCCTGATGCTCGACGACTTCTGGGGCGAGGCCGAATGGGCCAACTGCGCCCGCGTCATGCGCGACGTCTTCCCGGACCGCGAGTGGGTCGAGCTGCCGCTGGACCACCCGCTTTACCGGTGCGTTTTCGACATCCGCTCGAAAGGCCAGGTCCCCAACATCGGTCTCGGCATCGAAAGCCAGTGGAACGGCGGCGTCACTTGGGAACGGCCCGACGCCCAAGAGGTCCATCACCGGGCCATCTTCGACGACCAGGGCCGGATGATGGTCATCGCCACCCACAACACCGACAACGGCGACGGCTGGGAGCGGGAGGGCGAGAACGACTACTACTTCCACAACTTTTGCGAGAAGATCGCCTATCCGCTTGGGATCAACATCCTGTTCTACGCCATGACCCACTGAACGCGACCACCGATCCCCGTCATGAACCGCCAACCGCCCCGTCTCACCCGCCTTTTCCTCCTGCCATGAGCGTCGCCGAAACCCAGCCTCCCACACCGCCGCCGACGGTCCTGCCGCCGGAAGTCGAACGCCGCGCCCATGAGCGGCTCATGCAGGGCCGCGACCGCATCGAGGCCGAGCTGGGCAAGGTCATCGTCGGCCAACGCGAGGTCATCGAGCAGATTCTGGTGGCCCTGCTGGCGGGCGGCCATTGCCTGATCACCGGCGCGCCCGGCCTGGCCAAGACCCTCCTGGTCAAGTCGATCGCGCAGATCTTCCATTTGCGCTTCCAGCGGATTCAGTTCACCCCCGACCTCATGCCGGCCGACATCACCGGCACCGAGATCCTGCAGGAGACGCCCGAGGGCCGCCGGTTGACCTTCGTGCCGGGGCCGGTGTTCGCCAACATCATCCTGGCCGACGAAATCAACCGCACGCCGCCCAAGACGCAGGCGGCTTTGCTCGAGGCCATGCAGGAACACCAGGTCACCGCCGCCGGCCAGCGCCACGCCCTGCCCGAGCCGTTTTTCGTCCTCGCGACCCAGAACCCCATCGAGATGGAGGGCACCTATCCGCTGCCCGAGGCGCAGTTGGACCGCTTCATGTTCAACGTCGTGATCGATTACCTGCCGGAGGCGGAGGAGGTCGAAGTGGTCAAACGGACGACCGCCGCGCCGCCGGAGCCGATCGAGGCCCTGTTCAGCGACGAGGAGGTTCTTCAGTTCCAGGCATTGGTCCGCTCGGTGCCGGTGGCGGAGGAACTGGTCCGCTACGCCGTCCAACTGGCCGCCTCGTCCCGGCCCGGCCAGCCGGCCACGCCCGCGTTCATCCAGGAACGGGTGCATTGGGGCGCCGGCACGCGCGCCGGCCAATGCCTCATCCTCGGCGCCAAGGCCCGGGCGCTGCTGCACGGACGTTCCCACGTGGCCGTCGAGGACGTCCGCGCCCTGGCGGCCCCGGTGTTGCGCCATCGCATCCTGCTCAACTACCGGGCGGAGGCCGAAGGCGCCACCGTCGAGGAGGTCATCCAGCGGTTGCTGGAAACGGTCCGGCCGCCCCTGAAGAGCTGAACCGCCCATGCCCTCCGCCCCGGCCCATGCCCGGCTGACGCCGCCCGAAGTGCTGATGCACCTGCGGGACCTCGAATTGCGGGCGCGGGTGGTGGTCGAGGGGTTCTGGAGCGGCCTGCATCGCAGTCCTTACCACGGCTTTTCGGTCGAGTTCACCGAATACCGGCAGTACGCCCCGGGGGATGATCTGCGGTACCTGGACTGGAAGGTCTTCGCGCGCAGCGACCGCTTCTTCCTGAAGCGGTTCGAGGACGAAACCAACCTCCGCTGCCATCTGGTGGTGGACCAGAGCCGGTCGATGGCCTACGGCTCGGTCGGCTGGCCCAAGAGCGCCTACGCCGCCACCCTGGCCGCAGCGCTGGCCCGTCTGCTCCACCAACAAGGCGACGCCGTCGGGCTGCTGACCTTCGACCAGCAGGTGCGCGATTACCTCCCGCCCCGCAACCGTTCCGGCCATCTGCGGCGGTTGACGTTGCTGCTGGAGCGCGAAGCTGAAGGCCGGGGGACCGACGTCGTCCCCGCCCTCGAGCGGATCGCCGAGCTGGCCCGCAAACGCGGCATGGTCGTCGGCATCTCGGACTTCCTCGCCCCGCTGGATCGGTTGCGGCCCGCCCTGCTCCAACTGGCGGCCCGGGGCCATGAGTTGATCCTGTTCCAAGTGCTCGATCCGGCGGAAGTCACCCTCGATCTGCCGCGGCTGGCCCGGTTCGAGGATCTCGAAACCGGCCGCGTCCTGACGGTCGATCCGGCGGCGGCCCGACGCGATTACCGGCGTCGGTTCGAAGCCCACTGCCGCGCGTTGGAGGAGACCTGCCGGCCGCTCGGCGCCAGCCTGGTCCGGTTGCAGACGGATCAACCCCTCGAACTGGCGCTGTACGATTTCCTCCGCGCCCGGATGCGCTCGACCAAACGCAGCCCGCGCCGGCGCGGACCCGGAGGCTCCTTGGTCCCATGAACTTCCTGGCCCCATGGTTCTTGCTGGGCGCGGCGGCGGTGGCCTTTCCGGTGCTGTTCCATCTGGTGCGCCGGACCACCCGCGACCGGCTTCCGTTCAGCTCGCTCATGTTCCTGCGGCCCCACCCGCCGCGGTTGTCCCGGCGCAGCCGCATCGAGCACTGGCTGCTGTTGTTGCTGCGGGCCTTGGCGCTGGTGCTGCTGGCCCTCGGCTTCGCCCGGCCCTTCCTGATGCCCAAACCGGCCGCCGCCGCGGCCGCCGTTCCGGCGCTCCGACGCCTCGTCTTGGTGGACGTCAGCGCCAGCATGCAACGACCTCCGCTCTGGAACCGGGCCCGCCGGGCCGCCGAACGCACCCTGACCGAATGCGCCCCCGGCGACCAGGCCGCCCTCTGGCTCTTCGATCGCCAAGCCCGCCCCCTCCTGACCTTCGAGGAGTGGCGCACGTTGCCCCTCGATGAACGCCTGCCCCAAGTTCGCGCCCGGCTGGAGGCCGTCCGGCCCGGTTGGGCGGAGACCCGTCTCGATGCCGCTCTCATCCAAGCCGCCGAAGCGGTGGCCGACCAGCCGTCCGCGCCGGTCCGGCGCGAGGTCGTGCTGGTCTCGGACCTCCAGGAAGGCGCCCGCCTGAACGGTCTCCAAGCCCATGCCTGGCCGGAGGGTGTCGCCCTCCGCATCCTCCCGGTCGAACCCGACCGCCCCGGCAACGCCGGCCTGGCCCAAGCCGGAGCCATTCAACCCGGACGCGATGGCGGACCGCCCGTGCTGCGCGTCCGCGTGCAAAACGACGCCGCCTCGACCGTCGAGGCTTTCGAGCTGCGGTGGTTGAACGCCGCCGGCCGGCCGGTGGGCGAACCGGTGGCCATCCAAGCCCCGCCCGGCCAAGACCGGATCGTGCGGCTGGCCGTACCGGACATCACCCCGCCGCCCAACCGGGTCCACCTGACCGGCGATCCACAGCCGTTCGACAACGACCTTTGGGTGGTGCCGCCCGCCAAGACCAGGATCGGCGTCTTGTATCTCGGCCAGGACGTGCCGGCGCGGCCGCGCAGCACGCTCTTTTTCCTCCAACAAGCCCTGCAGACATCCGACCGCCTCGACGTCGAGCTGACCGCGCAAAAACCCGAAGAGCCGCTCGATCCGGTCGTCCTCGAGAACTGCCGGCTCATCGTGGTGGCCGCTCCGTTGTCCGGAAGCTCGTTGGACCGCGTGTTGGACCGAGCCGAACGCGGCGCCACGGCCCTGTTCGTCGGCGTCGATCCCTCCGGCCCAACCGCTGAGGCCGCCCAAGCGCCCGGGACGCCGGCCGATGCCCTGCTGGGAACCATCGACTTCAGCCATCCGCTGTTCGCTCCGTTCGCCGACCCGCGTTTCAGCGACTTCACCAAGCTGCGGTTCCATCGCCGCATCGCGCTGGACGAACCACCCGAAAGCGCCGGGGCCCGGGTGGTGGCGCGGTTCGACGACGGCACGCCGGCCTTGATCGAGACCCCGCGCGGCCGCGGCCGGGTGCTGGCGTTGGCGTCCGGTTGGTCCACCGACGCCAGCAACTGGGCGCTCTCGACCAAGTTCGTTCCTTGGCTGTTCGCCCTGTTGCAATGGAGCCGGGGCGGGATGAGCGAGGCGGTCGCGTACACCGTGGGCGAACCGCTCCCGCTGCCGGAAGGGCGGGCCACCGCAGCCACCATGCGCCTGCCCGATGGCTCGACCCGGCCGGTGCCGCCGGAAGCCCGCTCCTTTGCCGGCACCGAACAACCCGGCCTTTACCGGCTCAGTGCCGGGGACCTCGAGTGGATCTGGGCGGTGAACCTCGATCCGGCCGAGAGCCGGACGGCCCCGTTGGCGCCCGGCGAACTCGAGGCCTTTGGCGCGCCGGCCTCCGACGCTTCCGCGGCGATCCGAACCGTCGGCGCGGGCGCCCTGCCCTCCGGGCCGGAGATCGAGGCCCGCCAGAAGCTGTGGCGGTGGTTGCTGGCGGCCGCCTTGGGCGTCATCTTGCTC
>RFJD01000248.1 GCA_003695015.1 Verrucomicrobiota bacterium
TCGGGTCGGGGCACGCCCATCAATTGGGCGGTGGGGCGGGCGGGATTGAGCAGCGGGCCGAGGAAGTTGAAGAGGGTGCGGCGGCCGCGTTGGGCGCAGAGCTTGCGGGCGGGGGCGATGTGTTTGAAGGCCGGATGGTAACGGGGGGCGAAGAGGAAGACGAAACCGCGGCCGGCAAGGATGCGGGCGGCTTGGTCGGGTTCCAGCTCGATGGGGATGCCGAGCGCCTCGAGGACGTCGGCGCTGCCGGACTTCGAGGTGACAGCCCGGTTGCCGTGTTTGGCGACCGGCACTCCGGCGGTGGCGGCGATGAGGGCGGCGGCGGTCGAGAGGTTGATGGTGCCGAGTCCGTCGCCACCGGTGCCCACGACGTCCAGCAAGCCCCGCTCGCGCAGGGCGGGGGGCACGGGCAGCGGGGTGGCCCGCTCGCGCAGTTCGCGGGCAAAGCCGGCGATCTCCTCCGGGGTCTCGCCCTTGTCGGCCAGGGCGATGAGGAAATCGGCCTTGGCCTCCGGCGGAAACGCTTCGGCAACGAGCGCCTCGACGGCGGCGGGGATTTGGTCCGTGGTGAGCGGACGGCCGGCGCGGAGCTGGTTGGTCAGGGTCGCAAGCATGCCGCCAGTGTAAGCGTCGGGCGACCGGGGCCAAGGCCGGAAGCGGGCGCGGAGGCATGGGGGCAGGGTGATGGGGGATGGCCGGGCCAAAGCGGTTGCCTGCCGCGGCACGCTTTGCCAAGTTGGCGACCATGCGTGACGCCACACCCGGGAATGGCCATCACCACGGTTGGGAAACGGCGGCCCGCCCGGGCCGGTCGCGTCCGGACGGCGGCCGGGCGGGCGTGGTGGCGGTTCTGGGGATCATGGGGTTGTGGCTGGCGGCGACGGGGTGTGGTCCGGCGGCCGGGCCGGAGCGGATCCCGGCCGGCGGGCGTTGGGTTCACCGGGTGCCGCCGGGGACGGCGTTGAAGCTGGCGCTGGTGCCGAACAGTTGTTCGCGCTTCTGGGACCTGGCGCGGAGCGGACTCAACAAGTTCGAGCAGGAGACCGGCATTCATGTGCCGATGTTGTGTCCCACCCGGGGCACTCTGGATGAGCAGCGGGCGATCCTCGAGCGGCTGGAACGGGAGGGGTATCACGGGGTGATGATCAGCGTGGTGTCGCCGGAGGAACAGACGCCGTTGATCAACCGGTTGGCGGAGCGGATGAACGTGATCACGGTCGATTCGGACGCCCCGCAATCGCGGCGGCTGGTGTTCGTGGGGCCGCAGCACTACGACATGGGGTTGGCGGCGGGGATGGCGATCGTGCGCCTGTTGCCGGAGGGGGGAGAGATCGCGGTCTTTTGTGGGGAACTGACGGCGGAGAATTTCATCCAGCGCCTGCAGGGGTTGAGCGACGCGATCCGCAACCACCGGATCCGGATCGTGGCGAAGTACGAAGACCGGACGGACCTGGACCGGGCGCGGCGGCAGGTGGCGGAGGCGTTGGAGACACATCCGGAGCTGGACCTGCTGGTGGGGTTGTGGTCGTACAACGGCGGCATCATCCGGGAGGTGCTCCAAGAGCGGGGGCTGGCCGGGCGGGTTCTGGCGGTGGCGGTGGCCGAGGAGGAGGAAACGTTGCAGGGGATCGAGGACGGGTCCATCCAGTGCGGGGTGGCGCAGACCGCTTTCGATTGCGCCTACTTGGGGGCGCGGCTCCTGCGCGACCTGGCCTTGCAGGGACCGGCCGCCCTGCCGCCGGGGGGCGTCATCAACACCGGCTTCATCTTGGTCGATCGTTCCAACCTCCACGAAGTCCGTGAGACGCGACGACGGCAAAGCAGCTATTGAACCGGCGGTCCGGCGGGATCGGGGCCCCAAACCTCCGGGGTGGTGGATGTGGGTCGTGGTGCTGGTGGTGGGCGTGACGGCGGCGGTGAAGGCCGCACCGCCGCGCCCGGTCGTCTGGCAAACCCACCGGGAGCGGCGGTGGGACACCCAGGACGGCCTCCCGGACAACACCATCAACACCATCCTGCAAACCCGGGACGGCTATCTGTGGCTGGGCACCGACCGCGGGCTGGCGCGGTTCGACGGGGTGGATTTCGAGGTGTTCGACGCTTGGAACACCGGCGCGTTGCACAGCGAGCGGATCTCGGCCCTGGCGGAGGATGCCGACGGCGGGTTGTGGATCGGGACCAAGGGAGGCGGCCTGAGCCGGCTGGTCGAGGGGCGGTTTTCCCACGTCGGGTTGTCGAGCCAGTTCATCACCGCCTTGTGCGGCGACCGGGAGGGACGGGTGTGGGCGGCCACAGCCGGCGGCGGGGTGTTCGTTTTCGACGAGGGCGAAGTGCGGAGTTACACCGCCAGCAGCGGGTTGCCGGACCTGTTTGTGCTGTCGTTGATGGAAGGCACCGAAGGGGCGATGTGGGTGGGGATGCGGGATGCGGGACTGGCCCGGATCGTGGGGGACCGGTGTGAACCGCTGCCTTTGGGCGAGTCCGCGCCGCCAGCCCCGGTGCGGGTTTTGTGCGCCGGGCCGGAGGGACGATGGTGGGCCGGCACCGCCGCCGGGTTGTGGGTGGGCGAAGCCGCTGGCGGCCGGCTGTTCACCCAGCAGGACGGTTTGCCGGACGACCAGGTGCAGGCGCTGGCGCCGGACGGCGCCGGGGGAGTCTGGATTGGGACCCGGCGCGGAGCGGTGCATTGGCGGGCCGGAGGCGCGGAGTCCGCCGGAACCGCCGGCATCTGGCTGGCGGGGGAGTCGGTCACCGCCGCGTGCCTGGACCGGGAAGGCAACGTGTGGCTGGGAACCGAAGGGGCCGGTCTGGTGCAACTGGCCCGGATGCCGGTGGCGTCCCTGACGGCGCGCCAGGGACTGTCGCATGAGACCGTCCAGTGCGTTTTGGAGGACCGAACCGGCCGGGTGTGGCTCGGCACGGCCGGCGGGCTGAACTGCCTTTCGAACCGGTGGCTGTATGCTTGGGGGCCCGCCGACGGCCTGGCGCAGGAGATCGTGACCGCGCTGTTCGAGGATCGGCGGGGACGGGTTTGGATCGGCACCCAGGGCGGGGTCAGCCGCTGGGAGGAGGGACGGCTCGTGAGATGCCCGGCCTCCGAAGGCTGGCCGCAAAGCAGTGTGTGGGCGTTTCTGGAGGACGAGGAGGGAGGGCTGTGGATGGGAACCAGTGAGGGATTGTGGCGGCGCGGGCCGGAGGGAACGGCCCGCTACGGAGTGGACGATGGACTGCCGAGCAACGACATCCGCGCGCTGGCCCGGGCTCCGGATGGGCGGATGTGGATCGGCACCGCGCACGGGCTGGCCTACCTCGAGTCGGGGCGTTTCCGGGGTCTGCCCATGCCGGAGGCGTTGCTGGCCCGGATCATCCTGTGCCTGCACGTGGATGGGTCGGGCGACCTCTGGTGCGGGACTCTCGGGGGCGGGTTGCTGCGGGTCCACCACGGCCGGTTGGACGCCCTGTCGGTGCGGGACGGTTTGCCCGACAACACCATCCTGCAAGTCTTGGAAGACGGACGGAACCGCCTTTGGCTGACGACGCGCCGGGGGCTGTTTCGCGTCGCGAAGGCATGGTTCGAGCAGAGGGTGCGCGGGCAAAAGCCGACGGTTCCCGGCCCCCAGCGGTACGGGGAGGCCGACGGCCTGCCCAGCGACCAATGCCGCGGATTCGCCCAGCCGGCGGGGTGGCGCTCCCGGGATGGGCGGTTGTGGGTGCCGACGCTGCGGGGGGTGGGCGTCATCGATCCGGACGAAGCGCCGGTCGAGGAAACCCCGCCGCCGGTGGTGATCAAGCAGGTGTTGGCGGACAATGAGTTGCTGCCGGTCGGACCGGTCATCCGGGTGGGGCCCGGTCGGGAGCGGCTGGAGTTCCGGTTCGTGGCTTTGAGTTTCCGTGCGCCGGAGCGACTCCGGTTCCGCTACCGGCTGGAGGGATTCGAGGCGGACTGGACGGATGCCGGGACACGGCGCGTGGCCTACTACACCCGTGTCCCGCCCGGGACGTACCGCTTCCGTGCAGCCGTCACCCACCCGGACGGCCGTTGGCCCGAGCAGGAGACGACGGCGGCGGTGGTGGTGTTGCCGTATTTCTGGGAGACGGCCTGGTTCCGGTTCGGGGTGGTGGGTTTGCTCGCCCTCACCGTCCTGAGTGTGCACCGCTGGCGGGTGGCCCGGGTCCGGTCTTTGGAGCGGTTGCGGCTTCGGATTGCCCGCGACCTGCACGACGAGGTGGGCAGCAACCTCAGCAGCATCGTGCTGCTCAGCCGCATGGCGCCGCCGCCGGTGCCGGAAGAGCTGGCCGACATCCGGCGCGTGGCCGAGGAAACCATCGAGGCCCTGCGCGACCTCGTCTGGCTGATCAACCCCGAGCACGACCGGATGGGCCATGTGATCGCCCGGATGGAGGAGACCGCGCGGACCATGCTCCGGGGGGTGGAGTACGCGTTCCATTGCGAGGGCGTGCCGCGGGAGCAACCGTTGAGCCTTGCGTGCCGGCAGAATCTGCTGCCCGTGTTCAAGGAGATCCTCCACAACGCCATCCGGCACGGCCGTCCCCGGCGGGTCGAAATCCGCCTGGCCGCCCGCAACCGGCGGCTCGAACTGAGCGTCCGCGACGACGGCGTCGGGTTCGATCCGGCGACCGCCCGGCCGGGCGACGGCTTGCGGAACTTCCAGCGTCGCGCGGCCGAGATGGGCGGGACGATCGACGTGGAGAGCGCGCCCGGCCGCGGCACGACCGTCACCTTGCGGTTCCCTCTCCCGTGATTGCGGGATGCCCGCGCGGGGCCGACCTGCTAGATTCGGGCAGTCATGAAGCCGACGCCCGTCCCGGAAACGGCCGCCACCGCGGCGATCACCGTCTGGTTGGTGGAGGACAACCGCTCCTTCAGCCGGGCGCTGACCCGGGTCCTGGGACGGGCCGAGGGGGTGACGTGCGCCCGGGTGTTTTCCACCGCGGAGGACCTGCTGGAAGCCTTGGCCGACCAACCGGGCCCGGACGTGTTGTTGATGGACGTCCAACTCCCGGGCCGGAGCGGGTTGGAAGTGTTGCCGGCCATCCGGGAAGCCTCGCCGAAGACCCGGGTGGTCATGCTCACGGTGTTCGACGATCCGGACAAGGTCTTCCGCGCGGTCTGCGCCGGGGCCTCCGGTTACCTTCTCAAGACGGCCACGGCCGAGCGGATCGTCGAGTCCATCCGCGAGGCGTCGGCCGGCGGCGCCCCCATGCACCCGCAGGTGGCGCGACTGGTGCTGGACCAGTTCGCGCGCCTGAACCGTCCCCGGCACGACGCCTACCATCTCACACCGCGGGAACGCCACATCCTGGAGCTGATGACCGAGGGGCTCACCAAGAAAGAAATCGCCGCCCGGCTCGACTTGAGTTTCCACACCGTGGACACCCACCTTCGCAACATCTACGCCAAGCTCCACGTCCACAACAGCTCCGGCGCGGTGGCCAAGGCCCTGCGCGAACGGCTCTTCTGATCCCCGCGGTTTCGGCCCCCGTTCCGGGGCGGTTCTTCCTCCGCTTCCCAAGGTTCTTCGGCCCCGCCGCGAACATCGGCGCAACCCCTGCCGGGTCGAGGGCCTCGCAAGGGCGGAAAACGCCGCGACGGCCGGCCGGCCGCGCTCCCGCATTTGCGTGAATGGACGGATGCGCCGCCGCCCGGGAAACTGGAGGAGTCATCACCGGCATCGGCCTGGCAGGGGGAAGGGCGGTCGTGACGGTGATGTCGGTGCGTGTCAAAGACCGAAATCACCCAACGAACGAGCAGCTTATGAAACGAGTGCATCGAACGGCGCCCTGGATCATGGCCGGCGCGATCCTGGCGGGTTGGACCGCCTTGGCCGGCGTGACCTTCGTGGGCAACGACTGGGACACCGACGCCGCGTGGCGTACGCCTGAGGTGGCCAAGCCGAACGACTTGGACGGCGACAACATCTACGGGACCGCCGGCTACTACCTGCCGGCGGGCCTGCGCGCCGGCTACGAGGATCCGTGGCTGGCGGACAACGTGATCACCGGACCTTCCAACGACGACGACATCAACACGCTGCCCGATTTCATCACGGGCTTGGAGTTTGCCGATGCGGCCCAGCGGGGCCGTTCGTGGGGTGGCGCGGGCGGCAACTTCGGCGCCTTGGACAACGTGGGCGGGGGCCACACCGGCTGGACCGGCGCGCCCATCCTGCTTTCGCCCGGCAGCAGTGATCCGATGACGCTGGTGCTCAAGCGCACCGATTCCCCGGCCTTCCGGCTGACCCTGATCCTGGGCAACAACCCGGACGAAGGACCGTTTTCCGATCCGCAGGGCCAGGAAATCACGGTGGACGACGGCACGGGACCGGTCACCCAGATCAGCGGCGACACGGTTTTCCACGCCCGGACCACCTACCAGAGCTGGGACATCCCGGCCGGCAGCAGCGACATCACCATCACCCTGGTGGGGTTGCCGGCGGGTACGGGCGTGGCCCGTTTGTCCGGTTTGGCCATCGACACCCTCGAGGTTCTCCCGCCCAAGATCGTCTCCCAACCGGTTGGCGGGACCTTCGTGGCCGGCAATCCGCTGACGCTGCGGGTCGAAGCCAGCGGCGCCCAGCTCAGCTACCAATGGTACAAGGACGGCGTGGAAATCCCCGGCGCCACCGAAGCCGCGTTGACCATTGACGCCCTCACCGAGGCCGATGCCGGCGACTATCATGTCGTCGTGTCCAACGCCGGCGGGTCGGTGACCAGCGACGCGGTCACCATCACCGTCGAGGCCGGCCTGCCACCGGCCTTGGTGGCCTATCAGCAGGCGGTCCAGAGTCATCCCGCCCTGCTGGCCTATTACACCTTCGACGCCGCGAACGCCTCCGACGCCACCGGCGTGTTCCCCGGCACGTTGGTGGGGACGACCGCGTTCGGGGCCGGTGTCGGCGGCGGCGCCGACAAGGCGCTGGTGCGTCAGGGCGGCGGCCACGTCACTCTCGGCGAGGTGCCGGAGTTCGACTTCTCGACCGGCGTCGGCACGGTGGAGGGATGGATCCGGGCCGATTGGGCGCCGGGCGGCGGCTACAACCCCGCCATCTGGGCCGATCGCGACGGCGGCCCGGTCAACTGGAGCATCCACATGCGCCGGGGCGACAAGGCCAGCATCATGCACTGGAACGGATCGGCGGTGGCGCAAATCGCCATCCCGCCGGCCGGGGAGGAATGGCATCACCTGGCCATGACGTTCAACGGCGACCAGTGGAGCGTGTATTGGGACGGCGAGTTGATGGGCACGGCCACCCAGCCGTTCGGCGCCGGGTGGGAGTCGCCCACGCAACTGGGCTCCTCCTCGGCGGCGGCCACCACCGAGGGTTGGATGGGCGCCCTGGATGAAGTGGCCTTCTACGCTGACATCCTGGACGAGAACACCATTCGGGAGCACTACAACCACATCCTGGCGGCGCGGCCTCCGGAGATCGTGGCCCAACCGCAGGGCGGCACGTTCCTGGCCGGTTTGAACGTGACCTTGCAGGTCGAGGTCAAGGGCCTGAACCTCGCCTACCAGTGGTACAAGGACGGCGAGCCGATCGCCGGCGCCACCGGCGCCACCCTGAACCTGCCCGCCATCGGCGCGGCCGACGCCGGGGAATACCGGGTCGAGGTCTCGAACCCGAACGGCACGGTGAGCAGCGACCCGGTCACCGTGGCGGTCGAGGAGGCCATTCCCGCCAACCTGGCCGGCTACCAGCAGGCGTTGGCCGGCGAGACGAGCCTGTTGGCCTATTATGCCTTCGACGATTTGACGGCCCGGGACACCAGCGGCCACGGTCATGATGGGACGCTTGTGGGGAGCGCCGCTTTCGGGGAAGGCGTGGCCGGCGGGGCGGACAAGGCGGTGGTGCTCGATGGCAACGGGCACGTGGACTTGGGCCAGGTGCCCCCGTTGGATTTCGCCGACGGCACCGGCACCGTGGAGTTGTTCGTCCGGGCCGATTGGGAGGCGGCGCCCTCCTACAATCCGGTGGTGGTTTCCGACCGCGACCGGGAGATGGGGCTGATCAACTACAGCTTCAACCTCTCCGCCGACAAGACGCAGTTGATCTTCTTCGACGGCGTCAACGCCCAGACCGCCACGTTGCTCGCCCCGGCGGGCGAGGTCTGGCATCACCTGGCGGTGGTGTTCAACGGCGCCAACTCCGCGTTCTATTGGGACGGCCAATTTGCCGGCAATTTCGACGCCACCGTCTTCGGTGGCAGCCCCGAGGCGCCCACCCAGCTCGGCTCCGCCGCGCCGATCGGGCAGTTGCGATGGATGGGCGCCCTGGACGAAGTGGCCTTCTTGGACGACCCGCTTCCGGCCGCCGCCATCCAGCAGCACTACGCCGCCTTCTTGGGCGAGTCGCTTCCGGTGATCGTGGCGCAGCCCGTTGGCGGCAACCGCTTCGTCGGTCAGGGCTGGACCTTCGCCGTGGCGGTCCAAGGGGCCAACCTCGCCTTCCAGTGGTACAAGGACGGCCAGCCGATCGCGGGCGCCACGGGGGCGAAGCTCGAACTGGCCGACCTGACCGCCGCCGACGCCGGCGTGTACCACGTGGTGGTCAGCAACGCCGCGGGGGCGGTGAGCAGCGATCCGGCCGCCCTGGCGGTCATCGTCCCCGACTTGGCGGCCTACCAGCAGGCGGTCAAGAGTGAGCCCGGGCTGATTTCGTACTACTCGTTCGACTTGGGCGATGCCTTGGACGACGTGGGGCCGTACCCGGGCTATCTCGACGGCGACGCCCTGCCGGTGGACGGCTTGGCCGGCGGACCCGACATGGCCATCCAGATCACGGAAACCGGCTTCGTCGGCTTGGGCCAGGTGGATGCCTTCGACTTCGCTGACGGCGTCGGCACGGTGGAGGGATGGATCCGGGCCGACTGGGCGCCGGGCGGCGGCTACAACCCGGCCATCTGGGCCGACCGCGACGGCGGCCCGGTCAACTGGAGCATCCACATGCGCCGGAGCGACAAGGCCGCCATCATGCACTGGAACGGTTCGCAGGTGGCGACGGTGCCGATCCCGCCCGCGGGCGACGGCTGGCATCATTTGGTGTGCGTGTTCGAGGGCGACCAGTGGACGGTCTATTGGGACGGCGAACTGGCCGGGACGCGCACCCAGGCGTTTGGCACGGCCGGACCGGACGTCCCGACTCAACTGGGTTCCTCGTCCTCGACGGGGACCGAGCAATGGCTCGGGGCCATCGACGAGGTGGCTTTCTACAGCACGGCCCTGTCGGCCGAGGCGGTGCGCCGGCACTACTACGCCATGGTGGGCGAGCCGGCGGCCCCGCCGCGGCTGGAGTTCAGCGTGCAAGGCTCGCAGTTGACGTTGCAATGGGATCCGGCCCTCACGGGCTTCGTCCTCGAGTACGCTGACGAACTGCCCGCAGCTCAGTGGACCCCCGTCCCTGGTGTGACAGGCAACCAGGTGACGGTGGAGATGGATCAGGTTGCCCGGTTCTACCGGCTGCGGAAACCCTGACGGGACGAGCGACGGAGACGGCGGGGAGCGTCCGATCCGCCCCCGCCCATCCGCCCTCCCGCCCCGCACGACCCTGTCCCGAGACCTCAACGACTTTGGCATCATGAAAGCGAAGACTCTTCGGCCCCGCCACCGGGTTGCCCCGCCCCGGGACGTCGGCTTCACCCTGATCGAACTGCTGGTGGTGATCGCCATCATCGCCATCCTGGCCGGCATGCTGCTGCCGGCGCTGGGCAAGGCCAAGGAACGGGCCAAACGCATCGGCTGCCTGAACAACCTGCGCCAGATCGCCCTGTTCTTTCAGTTCTACACCGACGACAACAACGACACCTTCCCCGCCCACCGGGCGAACGACCCCAGCGGCGACCCCATGTCCCAAACCAACTGGTGGGGGCCGTACATCGCCCGCTACGCCGGCAACGAAGAGCTGTTCCGCTGCCCCGCCATCACCGGCAAACGCGTCGAGCCCGAATACGGCTACGAGTGGACGTGGAAGTTCGATCTTAGCTTCGTGGGCTACGGCTACAACAGCTACTTTCTGGGCCCCTATCCGTGGATCAACGGCGAGGCGTGGGCCACGTTCACCGCCGGCGGTTTCCATTATGACAGCCGCCAGACGCCGTGGATGAAACGCGCCGCCATCCGCAACCCCACCGAGAACCTGCTGGTGGGGGACTCGGCCCCGAAGAAACGCGGCGGCGACAGCAGCAGTTGCTGGTGGCCGTTCGCCTGCATGGATCCGGAGACCTCGGCTTCGAAGGCCTTCGAAGGCATCGCCGTGAACCGTCACGGCGGCCGGCTGGAAAACGGCCTCGGGGTGGTCGTTTTCAACGACGGCCATGCCGAAGGCCGGCGCAGCGATCAAATCAACCCGCCGGTGGATCCTCACTCGGGCGGTGTCCGCGGCTTGGTCAACTCGAAGTACTGGGACCCGCTCCAACGGGCCGGGGATCGTTGAGTCGGCGCGGCGGCGCTTCCGACCGTCCGCCCGCGCCCGGAGCTTGTATCCACCAACTCGCTTTGAAACCCTCGCGTACATGAAAGCAGCACCCCTTTCCAAGGCGCCGGCGCCGTCCCGGCTGTCGCCGGCGGTGATGTGGCTCCTGCTGGCGGCCCTCGCGGCGGGTCTGACCGGCTGTCAATCCGTGCCGCACGCCCGCACCGGTTGGCGGGATGCCCTGGCCCGGGAACTGCCCCGCCTCGGGCATCGCAACTGGATCCTGGTGGCGGATTCCGCCTATCCGGCCCAGACCGCCCCCGGGGTCGAGGTCGTTTGGACCGGCGCCCCCATGGCAGAGGTGCTGCCGGTGGTCCTCGAGCAGGTCCGCCAGGCTCCCCACGTCCGCGGCGTGCCTTTCCTCGACGCCGAGCTGGCGAAGGTGTCCGAGGCGGACGCG
Organism: Verrucomicrobiota bacterium; assembly: GCA_003695015.1. Lineage (GTDB taxonomy): Bacteria > Verrucomicrobiota > Verrucomicrobiia > Limisphaerales > J093 > J093. Next base: position 10,891 of record RFJD01000248.1, read on the forward strand.
CCGGGCGCGGAGGTTTGCCGCCGGTTTCTGCGGGAACAGCTTGCGGGATGGACGGTGCAGACCCGGCCTCATGAAGAGTTGATTCGCGAACTCGGCGAGGCGGCCCGCGAGTTCAAGGTACTCGTGCTGAAGACGACGGAAACGGTCCCGTACAGCTCGGTCTTCATCCGGCTCGACTGCGGCTATTGGAGCGACGAGGCCGAGGCGCGGCTGCGGGAACGACTGGCAACCGGGCCGTGAATCGTCCCGGTCGCCCGCCGCGCACCTCGCGCGCCAACCGGCGGCGGCCGGTGACGCTTCCGACAGGCGACGCGCGTTTGGCGACTTTCTGAAACCCGAATCCGAAACCGAAACCCAGAGAGCAACGACGACGAAACGATCATGTCCTCCCCCGACGTTTCCCCTTCTTCCGAATCCCCCCGGTCCGGCCTGCCGCGGCGGCGGTTTTTGCAGGTGGGCTCGCTGGGCGTGGGCACGGCCGCCCTGGCTGCGGCCCGGCCGTGGATGCCCATCATGGCCGGCCCGTTCGAGAACCCGTACCTGCGGGTCATCCCGATCGACAAGAAGCTCGATCCGGCCTGGGTCCGCTCGCTTTTCGAGCGCGGCGAGAAGCAGACCTACTCCCAGCCGGCGGCGTTGGATCACATTGGCATGCCGGTGGGCGGGTTCTTCGCCGGCACGGTGTATCTGGCGGGCGACGGCCGGCTGTGGTTGTGGGAGATCTTCAACCGCGACCGCCTGGCCATCCTGCCTCGCGACGCGGAGGCGCCCGGCGGCTTCCATGGGAGTTTTCTCAGCGGGGGCCTCAATTACCTGTACCCGGCGCCGGTGACCCAGCCGTTCCGCCAGAGTTTCCAGCTCCGGATCGGCGACCAAACCCGCACGTTGGACCGGTTCGGCTTCGCGGAGGTGACCTTCGACGGCCGTTATCCCATCGGCCGGGTGACCTACCGGGATCCCGGATGCCCGCTCGAGGTGCGGTTGGAGGCGTTCTCCCCGTTCATCCCCGGCCGGCTCGACGACTCTTCCCTGCCGGCCACGATCCTGAGCTACACGCTGATCAACCGCGGCGATGCGCCCGTCGAAGCGGAGCTGATCGGCGAGCTGGAAAACGCGGTTTGCATCGACAGCCGCGGCGAAACCCCGGGCCGCCTGCGCAACCGCATCCTGCGTGAGACCGGCCTCACCGCCCTGGTTTGCTCGGCCGAACCGATCGAGGCGACCAGCGACCGCCCGGACATCCTGTTCGAGGATTTCGAGAAGCCGGACTACAGCGGCTGGACGGTCGAGGGCGACGCCTTCGGAAGCGGCCCGATCGAGCGGAGCGAAATTCCCTCCTATCAAGGGGACGTGGGCGGCGAGGGCCGGCGGGTCGTCAACAGCCATGCCACCGCGCCCGGCAACGATGTCCGGTCCAAGGACGCCCGCACCGGCCGCCTGTTGAGCCGGCCCTTCACCATCCCCCGGCGGTTCATCAACCTCTACGTGGGCGGCGGTTCGCACGCGGGGCGAACCTGCGTGAACGTGCTGGTCGGCGGGGAGACCGTCGCCACCGTCACGGGGGCGGACAACAACCGCATGCAGCTTCGTTCGCTGAACGTGGCGGCCTGGGAAGGGAAGGAAGCCCGCATCGAAATCGTCGATCGGGAAAGCGGCGGCTGGGGCAACATCGGGGTGGATCACATCGTGTTCTCCGATCGCCCGGCTTCCGGGAACCTCGACGAAAGGCACGATTTCGGGACGATGACTCTCGCCTTCCTGGGCGGGGCGGATTGGGTCCGCGCCGGGGAAACCGCGGCCGAGGCCGGGGAGGCGACACGCGATTTTCCGGGGCCGCTGGTCGGCGCCCTGGGTCGGCGCTTCCGGCTGGAGCCCGGTCAGTCCGTGACGCTGGACCACGTGATCACGTGGCATTTCCCCAACTTCCGCGGCCGGGGCGTGGGCAACGCGCTGGTCGGCCACTACTACGCCGCCCGGTTTCCGGATGCGGTGGCGGTGGCACGGCATGTGCGGGACCGGTTCGCCTATTTGGCGGGCACGACGCGGCGCTGGGTCGAGACGTGGTACGACTCGACCCTGCCGTACTGGTTTCTGGACCGCACCATGGCCAACACCTCGACCCTGGCCACCGGCACCTGTTATCGCTTCAAGGACGGCCGGTTCTGGGCGTGGGAGGGGATCGGTTGCTGCGCGGGCACCTGCACCCACGTCTGGCACTATGCCCAGGCGCCGGGACGCCTGTTCCCCGAGCTGGAACGGCTGCACCGGGAGCGGGTGGACTTCGGTCTGGCACAACACGCCGACGGCGGCATCGGGATGCGGGCCGGGTTGAACGGCTCAAACCAACCGGCCCACGACGGCCAATGCGGCCGCATCCTGGGCGTCCTGCGCGAACACCACATGAGCCCGGACGACGCCTTCCTGCGCCGTCTGTGGCCGCGGGTCCGCAAGGCGATCGAATACATGATCCGGCTGGACGGCAACGACGACGGCATCGTCGAGGGCGCGCAGCCGAACACCTTGGACGCCGCTTGGTACGGCAAGGTCTCCTTCCTGGCATCGCTCTACCTGGCCGCCTTGCGGGCCGGCGAGGCGATGGCCCGGGAGGTGGGCGACACCGCGTTTGCCGAGCGTTGCGCGGCCATCGCCCGGCGCGGCGCGGAGAACATCCTCCAGCTCTACAACGGCGAGTACTTCATCCAAATCGAGGATCCGGCCCACAAGGATGCGGTCGGCGTGGGCAACGGTTGTTACATCGACCAGATCTTCGGCCAGACCTGGGCGCACTGGGTCAATCTCGGCACCCTGTTCGACCGCGAGAAGCAGCTCAGCGCCCTCCGGGCCTTGTGGAAGTACAACTTCGTCCCCGACGTCGGCGCGTTTCGGAAGGCGTTTCCGCGCGGTCGCTGGTATGCCACGGCGGGCGACGCCGGTTTGATCATGTGCTCCTGGCCCAAGGGCGGGCAGAACCCGGCCTTCAAGAACCACTGGCAGTACATGTACTTCAACGAGTGCATGACCGGCTTCGAGTGGCAGGCCGCTTCGCACATGATCTGGGAGGGCCACGACCAGCCGGACATCCTGCAAAACGGCCTGGCCGTGGCGCGCGCCATCCACGACCGCTACGACGCCACCCTGCGCAACCCGTACAACGAGATCGAATGCTCGGACCACTACGCCCGGGCGATGGCCAGTTACGGCGCCTATCAGGCCGCCTGCGGGTTCCACTGTCACGGACCACGCGGCCACCTCGAATTCGCCCCGCGCCTGAGCCCGGAGAACTTCCGCGCCGCCTTCGTCACCGCCGAGGGCTGGGGCACCTTCGCCCAGCAGTGGAAACCGGCGTCATGCGTCTTTCGGGTCGAAGGGGCCTTCGGGCGCGTGCGGCTCCGGACCCTGAAGGTCACACTGCCGCCGGAGCGAACGGTGGCCCGGGTGCAAGCCCGACTGAACGGCCGCGCCGTGGAAGTGGAGTTCCACCAGGAAGGCCGCAGCCTGTTGGCCCGGTGGCCGGAGGACCTGATGTTGGAAGCCGGCTCGACGCTCGAAGTGACCGCCGCCGTGTGAGGCTTGGGGACGGAACGGCGCGGGGAGCCGGGAGGCTTGGCCCCGCGTCGTTCCGGAGCTACAACAAGGTCATGCTTTCGCCTGCTCTTGGATTCGGACGCCGGCGCCCGGGGACTCCGGTCTGGCTTTCCGGCGCGCGGGTGCTGGCCGCGTTGGGATGCGGCTGGCTGGCAGCAGCGGCCTCCCTTCCCACCGAGGACCCGCCTGAGGAGAGCCTTCATCCGCTCTTGGCGCCGGTGATCGAGCAGGGACCCTATCGCCCGCGTTGGGAGTCGCTGACGCAACATCCGCTGCCGGCGTGGTATCAGCGCGACAAGATCGGCCTCA
>RFJD01000249.1 GCA_003695015.1 Verrucomicrobiota bacterium
GACGCCCTTCCGCTCCACGGCGCCCGTGCAGGTGTTGCCGGGTCGATCGCCCAAGCCGTCGATCTCGACGCGATCGCCCGGTCCATCCGGTCTCACCAAGTCCCCGCGGCAGGGCACGCCGTCGGTTCGCACACTGCCCTCCAGACCGACGAGCCCTCCGCCATCGACACGGTCGGCGCCTCTGCCCTCGTTGCGGCGTCCGTCTCCGGCGGCTCCTTCGAGGACACCGAGCGTGTCCGTGCCCAAGCGTCCGACTCCCACCCTGAGACCGACTCCGCGGAGCCCGGTTCCCGGCTCCTCCGGCAGCATCTCCCCGCGAACGGGAAGGGCCCCTTCGGTCCTGCGCGGACCGTCCCCGGCGCCTCGATCCACGCGGTCGCCGTCCCGGTCTTCCTCGGTGCTGCGTTCCGGCCCGTCGATTTCGCCCCGTCCTTCAACGCCACCGGCCCGGTCCGGTGCCGGCACGCGCTCGGGCTCGATTTTCCGGGCACCGATCCGATCGACGCCCACGCCCGGCGCCTCCAGCCCGGCCATCCGGACCGTGCCCACCGGTCCCAAAACGCCCGTCTACACGCGCCGTTCTCCGCAATCCTGAACCATGCCACCATTCACTCAACGATCCTTCGGCATGCTGGCGGCCGCCTGGTTTGGGTTGGCTGCCCTGATGGCGGCCTCGGCGCTCGGGGGCGCACCGGGCCGTCAGGTTGTGTTCTACACCGGCTTTGAGATCTCCGAGGGTTACCGGTCCGCGGAATCGGAGCTGCCCCTGCGCGGGCAGAACGGCTGGCTGGGATCGGGGTCGGGCGGCAACGGTTTGGTGCGCGACTTCTTCGTGGGGCTCGGGCAACAGGCGTACATCGGCTACCTGCCGCCTGCGCCGAAGGACGGGTACTTGGTCCTGTGGAAACCGCTGGATTTGCCGGACCCGCAGCCCGACCGGCCCATCTGGCGCTTCTCGGTGTTGATGCAGATCGTCGATTCGACCAACGGTCAATACGACGACTTCCGGTGGACGTTTTACAACAGGGACGGCATCGCGTTGTTCACCACTGCCTTCGACAACGCCAACACGGGCATCTACTTCGCCTTGGACGATTCGGCGGAGTTCTACGACACCGGCTTCGTGTTCAGCAATGACGCGATGTACGAGCTGGAGGTGATCCTGAACTTCGCCCGCAACGACTGGATTGCCCGGATGAACGGCGTGCGCATCATCGACGCCCAGCCGATCAGCACGAATGGCGTGGCGCTCAACCTGGGCGACGTCGATGCCGTCTGGGTGGCCCACGATCCCCAGCAGCCGGGCGACAACTACATGCTCTTCGATGAATACACGGTGAGCGTGGAACCGGAAACGGTCATTCCGCCGGTGGTCGAGCCCTTGGGGTTCACGGACGAGGGCGACTTTGCGTTGCTGCTCCACGGCGAACGCGGCGTCCGGTACGGGGTGGAAGCCACCGACGACCTCCGCCAATGGATCCGGATTGGCGAACCCCTCCTCGATGAGGGTTGGCTGGTATTCACCGACCCCGCGGCCAATGGCCGGCAGCACGCGTTCTATCGGATGGTCGAGCTGCCCTGAAGCCGGCGGGAGCCGGCGGCCGCTCACCGGCCGGGCTTGATTTCGATGATGTCGTGCGGAGCGGCTTCCCGTTGGCCGGCCGGGCTCACCCGGATGTAGCGAGCGTTGCGGCGGAGCTCTTCCAGATTGCGGGCGCCCAGATAACCCATGCCGGATTGGATGCCGCCGACCAACTGGGTGAGCACGTCGTCCACCGGCCCGGTGGCTTCCTTGAGGGCCTCGACGCCTTCGGGCGCGAGTTTGCGGGTGGTGTCCTTGGTGTGGCCGTAGCGGGCCGCTGAACCGGCCTTCATGGCCGCCAAACTGCCCATGCCGCGGTAGCGTTTGTAGGTCTTGTTGTTCAGCTCGATGATCTCGCCCGGCGCCTCGGGACAGCCGGCCAGCATGCTGCCGCAGACGACCGCGTCCGCCAGCGTCAGCGCCTTGACGATGTCGCCGGACTTGGTGATGCCGCCGTCCGCCAGCAACGTCACCCCGCGCTTCCGGGCGGCCTGGCTGGTCACGTAGAGCGCCGTGAGCTGCGGAATGCCAACCCCCGCCACCAGCCGGGTGGTGCAGATGGATCCCGGCCCCTGACCGACCTTGATGATGTTCGCCCCCGCCCCGGCGAGGAACTCGACCCCCGCGGCGGTGGTGACGTTGCCGGCGATGATGGGCAGCTCGGGGAAATGCTCGCGGATCAGCCGGACGCATTCGCCCACGCCCTGGCTGAACCCGTGGGCCGTGGACACCGCCACCACGTCCAATCCCACCTCCACCAACGCGCCCACATGCCGGAGGATGCGCTCCTTGTCCAGCTCCCCGAAGGCATTGCGCGTGGCCGAGACCGCCGCCCCGCAGACCAACCGGAAATGCTCGTCGCGGGCCGGCTTGAACTGGGCTTCGCGCTCCTGCGTGATCCGCTCGATGTCGCTCATCGTGAACAGGCCGCGCAGGCGATCCTCCTTGTCCACCACCAGCAGTTTGTGGATGCCGGGATGTTCGTTGAAAAACCGGTCGGCGTAGGCGATGGGGTCGTTGCCCAACTGATCCTCGCGCACGGCGTGGACCTCCGCCCGCGGCGTGAGCGCGCGGGACACCGTCCATTGGGCGTAGCGCGGCTTGACCACCTGTCCCGGCAGCAGCCCCACCAGCCGGCCGTCCCGATCCACCACCGGGAAGGTGCTGAAGGCGTACTTGTGCTGCTCGATCATCTCGAGCACGTCGCCGATGGTCTGATCGGGGCTGACCCGCGCCGGCTCCTGGATGAGGCCGTGGATGTGGTTCTTGACCCGGCGCACCTCGGCGAGCTGGCGTTCCTCGGTCATGTTGTAATGGATCAGCCCCAAGCCGCCATTGAGCGCCATGGCAATGGCCATCGCCGACTCGGTCACCGTGTCCATGTCGGCGGAGATGATGGGGATGTTGAGGCGGAGACCCTCCGCGAGTTGCGTTTCCAAGACCGTTTCGCGGGGGAGGACTTCCGAGTACGCCGTGGCCAGGGTCACGTCGTCATACGTCAACGCCACACCGCCATGCGCCCCAAAGAATTCGTCAGCCGGAAGGTAGAACCGCTCGTCGATCGAAGCACCGAAACTCTCGCTCGCCATGCGCCATCATCACTCCCCCGCCCGCTGCCCGGCAAGCCCGAAGGCGGCGCCGCAGGAACCCAACCCGGCCACGCGCGGGCTCAAACGTCCCAACCCGCCCGCCACGGCGGCCGCACCCAACGGTCCGCCTCCGGATGGTTGGTGATCCGCAGGCTGGCGGCGTCCCATTCCAGCCGCTGGCGCGGGAACCGTTGCGCCAGCACGCCCAGCAACGCCACCTCCGTCAACGGACCGCCGTAGTCGAAGTTGCTGCTCGCCGGCGGCCCGCCCTTGCAGGCGATGAGCCAGTCGGCGTGGTGACCGCGGGAACGGGGGATGGTGGGGGCCGGACGCTGGTACTCGCGCCACCGCGAAGCCGGCAGGAGCTGGGCGCCCGCAGCCCCGTGCGATCCGTGCATGATCACCCCGCGGGTGCCGACAATGTAGGCGCCGATGCGGGGGAGGTTCCGGCCGGGCTCCAACCCCGGCGGTCGGGCGGGCTGACGGCTTCCCTCGTACCAATAGACCTTCACTGCCGGCCGGGCCCCCTTGGCCGGGAAGTCGTACCGGATCACGCAACCCGGCGGAAACGTCTCCGCCCGGATCCGCGGATCGTCATAATCGACCGGATCGGCAATCGCCGCCGTGGGGGCGCCCAGGTCCAGCGCCCAGAAGATCGGGTCCAGCACGTGACAGGTCCAATCCCCGGCAATGCCGGTGCCGAAGGGCACCCAGCCGCGCCATTTGCCCGGGTGATAAAGCGGGTGGTAAGGCCGGGCCGGCGCCGGCCCCAGCCACGCCTCCCAGTCCAGCCCGGCCGGCAACGGCGGCCTTTCTGCCGGACGCACCCGGACGGGCGGACAGTAGCTGTTGCCCACGAATGCGTGGACCTCGCGCACCACGCCGATGGCGCCGTCCCAGATCATCTCGCAAAACTCGCGGATCGAGTTCGAGGAATGGCCCTGGTTGCCGAGCTGGGTCTGGACGCCGTGTTCGCGGGCCGCCTCCGTCAACCGCCGGACCTCCTGCAGCGAATGGGCCAACGGCTTCTCGCAATAGACGTGCTTGCCCCGCCGGATGGCCGCCATCGCCGCCGGCGCGTGCGTGTGATCCGGCGTCGCCACCGTCACCGCATCGATCTCCTTTTCCATTTCGTCGAACAGACGCCGGAAATCCTGGTAGAACCGCGCCTTGGGGAATTGCTGTCGGGCCTTGGCCGCCCGGCTGACATCCACGTCGCAGAGCGCCACGATGTTCTCGCCCTTGACGGCCTGCACGCTGGCGTTGCCGCGCCCCCCCACGCCGATGCAGGCGATGTTCAGTCGGTTCGACGGCGGCTGGGCGCCCCGCCCCAACACGGAAGCGGGCACGACGGAAACGGTGGCGCCCCACGCGGCTCCGATCCGGAGAAACTCCCGGCGGGACCATGCCGGCTTGCTGCGTGAATCTTGCTTGCTCATGGCGATACGGGCGGAACGCTACGCCCGAGGAGACGCCCGGGTCACGCCCGAAATCGGCTCCGACAAGCCGGCGTCTTGGCCCGGCCGCGCCTCGGAACCCCCGGCGATCACAGCGACTCCGTCGGCGTGAAAGGCAGACCGCGTTCGCCGTTGAAAAGTCGCCGGAGGCGCTTGTCGCTGGAGCTGGAGGGACGGCGGATGACCTCGGGCGCGACACGTCTGCCGGTTTCGCGCCGGGCCCGCCGACCCTTCAGCCAGTCCTCCCAGCGCATCGGCTCATTCATCGGAATCGTAGGGACTCCGGACTTGGAGAGCTTTGGCTTGTTCATCCACAAGATGTTTGACGTCGTGCCAGTTGGCGTAGGCGCCACTCTGCGCGAGCCTTCGAACCTCATTCCAGTCGGTCTCGACCTCATGCAAGAGCGCCGCCGCCACAAGTTTCTTGGCACATTCGCGGGCCGGCGGGTAGTCCTGCGGATACCGCGAAACGAGGATGCGTTCGACAATGAGCTCTTCCACGGGCGCAATGCGGACGTCTCCATAGGGAGCTTGAAGCGTGCGAACCGGTGTCCGCGCGACGTGCTCGAAGGAGGCCAACACATCCGCGAACAAGCCCGCCACACACCAGCTCCGTGGACCGCCCGTCGCCCCCAACTGCGCCATGATGTCCTGTCGCAGCCGGACGGTCAGTTCTGCTTTCGTCGCCAAGACGCACAAATCCAGGTCACCGGACACATAGGCGCCTTCCGTGTAGAACTCGATGGCCGATCCGCCCACGACCACCAAGTCGATGCCCCGTTCACGGAACAGGGCGGAAACCAGGCTGGCCAGCTTGAGGTGCTTGAGCGCGGGATCGCTCTCGGCGGTGATATCGGCCAAGGCTTGCTGGATTTGGTCGCGTCTCATGATCGGAAGGCAGCCCAAGTTCCTTTCACTCACGGAGCCACTCGTCCACCCGCGCTTTCACCGCCGGGTCCATCTGGATCAGCGGCGGCCAGGGACGTGGGAAGCCCTCGCCGGGGAGCTTGTGGGTGGCGTCGATGCCGAGCTTGGTCCCCACGCCCACCTGCGTGGTCGCATGGTCCAGCACGTCCGCCGGCCCGCGGGTGAAGATGCTGTCGCGCTGCGGATCGGTGTTGGCGCAGAGCCGGAACAACACCTCGCTGGTGTTGTGCACGTTCACGTCCTCA
>RFJD01000250.1 GCA_003695015.1 Verrucomicrobiota bacterium
GGGCCGGGGAGCTGCTGGCGCTGGGGTTGCGGGAACCGGACGGCGTGATCCGCCGGATGGAGGCGGTGCTGAAGAAGGAGGCCTGAGCGGCGACATTGTGAGCCGGCTCCGGGCGCGGCATGCTGGGGACGTGCGAGTGAAGGTCGAGAAAGTGGTGGTGCATGCCGATGCCCGGGGCCGGGTGTTCGAACCGCTGGCGGGCGCCGAGCTGGGGCGGTTTCGCAACGTGCACGCCGTGTTGACGGAGCCGGGCGCGGTGCGGGGCAATCATTATCACGAGCGCGGGACGGAGGTGCTGGCGGTGGAGGGACCGATGCAGGTCCGGGTGCGGGAGGAAGGCGTGGTGAGGGATTATGAGGTGCCGACGGGGGAGGTGTGGCGGTTCACGTTCCCGCCCGGGGTGGCGCACGCGATGAAGAACGTCGGCAGCCAGGCCGCTTGGATGGTGGGCTTCAACACCGAGGAGCACGACCGGGCGGCTCCGGACGTGCGGCCGGCGCGGTTGTTGGAGCCGGACGAAGCGCCGTCTCCGGGCCAGAGCGAGGAAAGCGGCAATCGCTGAGAACCGGCGACCGGGGCAAGCGCCATCACCATGTCTGCCCCGCCGCCCTGAGCGGCGACGGGCGGGCTTCCTTGATGGACCGGGGCTTCCTTGATGGACCGTCCCGGCAACCGACTCGACGGCGATCCGCCTCAGCCCAGAGCCAACGGCCCGCCGTCGCAGAGTTCCGGTTTGCCGAAGGTGTCGAGCCTGTGCCCGACGGCGTGGGCCATGGCCAGCAGCAGGCGGTTGTGGGCCACGCGGTTGAAGTGTCGCGCCCGGCCCATGCGAAAGCCGAAACCGCCGCCCGCCAGGACGAAGGGAATGTCGTTGAGGGTGTGGTTGTTGCCCTTGCCCAGCTCGTTGGTCCAAACGACCAGGGTGTGGTCCAGGAGCGTGCCTTCGCCGCCCGGTTCGGGCGTTTCGGCCAGGCGGCGCAAGAGATGGGCCATCTCGCCGGCGAACCACGTGTTGATCTTGACCAGCTTTTCGACGGCGTCGCTGTTCTTGTCAGGCTCGTGGGACAGGGTGTGGTGGGTGTCGTTGATGCCGAGCCATTTCATCCGGGCCTGGCCGACGGACTTGGTGTACTGGAGCGTGGCGACGCGGGCCATGTCGTTGACGAAGGCATTGACCAGCAGCTCGATCTGCATGCGGCTCAGGCGGGGAACGTTGTCGTTCTGGTCCGCAACGCCCTCTTCCAAGTGCGGCGGCGGCGCAGCCAGTTTCTCCTCGCGTTGCCGCGCGATTTCCCTCTCCAGCTCGCGGACCAAGCTGGTGTGGGACTCGATCAGGGCGAGATCTTCCGCGCTGACCAGGCGCCGGACTTTTCGGAGGTCCTCGCGCACGACGTCCAGCACGCTGCGGAGGTGCTCGCGGTCCTGCTGCCGGCCGTAGAGCTTGCGGTACATCTGGTAAGGATCGGAGATCGGGGCGACCGGCTGGTTGGGACCGGCGTAGGACATCCGGGTCCAGGGATCGGCGCGGTCGGTGACGCCCACGCCGAATTCGAGGGAACCGAACCGGGTGCGGGTTTCCTCGCGGCTTTGGAGGAAGTTGCGGATTTCCTGGTCGATCGAGATGCCCCCGGCCCAACCGGCGGGGGTGTGCGAGCCGCCCTGGATGTTGCCGGGGAGGAGCTCGGTGCCGGTCAACAGGCAACTCATGCCGCGCATGTGGTTGTCGCCATCGCCCCGGACCTTGTTGCAGAGGCCGTGCAGCACCAGGAGCCGGTCGCGGAAAGGCTCGAGCGGCCGCAGGATTTCCTTCAGCTCGAAGGCTTCGCCCTCGGTGTCGGGCCAGAAGGCGGGCGGGATGGTGCCGTTGGGGCTGAAGAGGATGACCAACCGCTGGCGGGGCCGGGCCGGCGAGGCGAGGCCCAGGCTGGGCAGGCCGGTCAGGAACGGCAGGCTGGCGGCCGAAAGGCCGAACCGCTTCAGGAAGGCGCGTCGATGCAGGGCGTTCATGGCGAAGGAGGTTGTCGTCAGGTGTCTCGGGATTCGGGTTCGGGGGAAGTCGCGGCGCGGGCCGCCGCCGGGGTGTGGCGCGCCCAGCGAACGGCGATTTCGGCCATCAGGCGGCGGATGTGGAATCCGCTTTCGCGAAAGCCGGCCAGCAGTTCCTCGAGAGTGCGCGGACCCAGGGCCGAGGGGGTTTGCTGGAGGAAATGCTCGACCATCAACCGCACGAAAGCCGCCTGGCCCCGCGGGTTTTCGGCGGCGTAGGTGGCGACGTCGCGGGCGCCGGTGAGGCGAAGGTGACGGCCGTCGAGCGTGGTGTAGTCGCTTTGGGCATCGACCGGTTGGTCGCCGTCGTGGGTGCGGAACCGGCCGACCGCGTCGAAGTGTTCGAGGCTGAAGCCGAGCGGGTTGATGATCGAATGACAGGTGCGGCAGGCGTCCGGGCGGGTGAGGCGGTCCACCTTCTCGCGCATGGTCAGGCCGGGCTCGAACTCGGCCTCGTTGAACGCCACGGCCATCGGGGGCGGGTTGAGCGGCCGGCCGAGGATCTTGCGGGAGAGAAAAACACCGCGGTGGATCGGCGAGCTGGAACGCGGATAAGCAAACGCCGCCAGCAGGTACGGATGCGTCAACACCCCGGCCCGGTGTTCCCGGTCCAGTTCCATCCAGACGAAATCCCCGCCGCCGGGCCACTCGAGCCGGTAAAACGCCGCCAGCCGGCGGTTCAACAACACCCGGTCCTCGGTCAGCAGCCGGCGATAGTCCGGGTTTTCCCCCCAGGCGATCTCGTCGAGAAACAGGCGCAGCGAGGTGCGCAGATCGGCCGCCACCCGTTCGTCGAACTCCGGAAACAAACCGGCGTCCTTGGCAATGCTCTCGACGTGGTCCAGTTGCAGCCAATGCGCGAAAAAGGCCTGCAACTTGGCCCGTGCCCGCGGGTCGCCCAGCATGCGTTCCGCCTGGCGGCGGAGCTGCTCCGGCGTGCGCAACCGGTCCTGTTCGGCGGCGCGCCGCAGCGCTTCATCCGGCAGCGAATCCCACAAAGCCAAGGCCAGCCGCGACGCGACCGCATGAGGCCCGGCGGGGTCGGGCTGGAGGTCCGGATAAAGAAACCACGGCGACATCACGGCCATGAGAACGCACCGTTTGACTGCCGCGCCGGGATTCGGCGCCGCGGCGAAAACCGCCTCCACGTGGGCCGCCTGTTCCTCCGGCGTCAGCGGCCGCCGGAACGCCCTTTCCAACAGCCGGCCGGCAAACGCTTTCGCCCTGGCCTTCGCGTCCGGCGCGCCTTCCCGCCAGCCGGCCAGCTCACGCAGATGACCCTCGACATACTGCGCCGTCTCGATCGCCGCCGAGGTCACCGCCTCCTGCCAGGCCGGCGTGACCAGCGTTCCCCGCGGATAGCCGGTGCTGCTGTCGTCGGGCGGGAACCGCGTTTCGAGGACGAACGTCGGCCGCACCGGCTCCGGCGCGAGGCAGCGGGCCGGGATGACCTCGCGGGCGCCGTGGGGCGGAATCCATTCCAGCCGCAACGAGGCCCGCGGTTCCTTGTACTTGAAGCATTCGAGCCGGAGCGGATACGCCCGGCCGGCCAGCAACCGCACCACTGCGCGATGTTCGGTCGGTTCGGTCCCCGAATGCACCCAGGCATCGATCCGCGGTTTTTCCCCGTCATTGACCCACAGCCGGAATCCGTTGGCCGAGGTGACGATGAAAGTGTAGTCGCCGGTTTCGGGCGCCCGGACCGACCCCCGCCAGCGCATCGAGAATTCGTTGGTCGTGATCTTCTCCGGATCGGGCGTCGCCTCGCCCCAGTCGAAGTCCAACACCGCATCCACCCGCCGGAAGGCCCGGGCATCGCCGCGGAAGTTCCGGGAGGCGAAGTACTCACCGGCCAGGCCGCGTCCCGTCGGTTCGCGGATTTCCCCCCGGAAACCGCCCACCAAGTCGGCCACGCTGTGGAGGAACTGGTTGACCGTCAGATGGGTCAGCTCGACCCGGCCCTCCTGCCGTCGCAGCCGTGAGTCCGGCGCATAGAACTCGCCGTAAATGTATCGCGCCACCGCCTCCGCATCGGCGTCCACGCAGAGGCTCGGATCATCGTCCGGCATCGTCTTGTGGATGATCCGGGCCAGCCGGCTGAGCCGTTCATCGCCCCGCAACGGTTCCTTGCACTTGTCCGGCACGCCTTCGCCCTGGGGGCCGTGACAGCGGACGCAGCGCTCCTGGTAAATGACGCGTCCGCGATCGATGAGCGGGTCAGGCGCCGGTTCGGCGGCACGAAGGCCCGTCCCCGCCGGTCCGCAAAAAACGACCGCGAGGCAGGCGATGACGGCATGGAAGGCACGTGCATCCATCGGGTTGATGGCAACCATCAACCAGACTCACGGATGCTGCAAGCGCAAAGACCGGCGGTGATTCGCTTGCGGGAGGGCGGCACGTCGCAGCACGGACGGCGGGCTCAGGCGGGCCGGCCAATCGCGCTGGCTTCGGGCACCTCGACCAGGCGGCCGGTCTCGCACTCGTAGATGAAGCCGTGGATGGCGATGTCGGCCGGCACGAGCGGGTGACGGCGGATGCGGCGGACGTCGTCGATGACGCTCTGCTTCAAGTCGCTGAAGGTCAGCCAGGCGACGAATTCGCCTTCGGGCGAGCCCTCGTTCTCACCGGGGTCTTCCCAGCCGTTGGGGCCGGGCGTGGCGGGCCGGAGGCTTTGGCGCAGGAGCCGGGCCATGAGCTCGCCGGTGAAGCTGGTCATTCCGCAATCGGTGTGGTGGATCACCAGCCACTCGCGGGTGCCGAGCAGCTTGTAGGAAATGACCAGCGAGCGGATGGCGTCGTCGCTGGCGCGGCCGCCGGCGTTGCGGATGACGTGGGCGTCGCCCTCTTTGAGGCCCGCGAACCTGGCCGGATCCAGCCGGGCATCCATGCAGGTGAGGATGGCCAGCCGGCGGGCGGGAGGCACGGGCAGTTGGCCCAAGTCACCGAAGTTGGCGGCATAACGGGCGTTGGCAGACAGGATCTCTTGAACGGTTTCACTCATGGTGGACGTAAGGTATGCTGCTGCCTCCGTCTCGTCCAGATCCAGCGGCCCCGGCCTTCCCTTGCCTCCGGCGGATTCCCCGGCGTATCCTTGGCTCATGATCAGCCAACGAC
>RFJD01000251.1 GCA_003695015.1 Verrucomicrobiota bacterium
AGGAACCCCAGCACGAAGGCGCCGGCGATGAGCCGGGGCAACCAGGGGCGTTGGGGTTGCGGAGCGTTCATTCGACGGGGGGCGCCGGACGTTTCCGCCACGGGACCCGCGGCGGCTCCGGTTCGCCTTTGGCGCGGGCGGCGGTGCGGAAGTGGAGTTTGGCGACCTGCTCGAGGGCGTCGGGACCGTGGCGTTGGACGAACTCGCGGGCGACGGCATCGACCCGGGCCGAGGCGCCCTTGGGCAGTTCAAGGCCGAACTGTTTGCCGAGGGTGGCCAGGCGACGGACGAATTCGTCCCGGGCCAGGATCGAGGCGGCCGCGACGGCGGGGTCGGCTTCGGCCTTGTGGCGTTGGACCAACTCGATCTGCCGCCCCAGGCGCATCAGGGCGGAGGCGACGGTGGCCTTGTTGGCGGCGAACTGGTCACTGATCACCCGGACCGGCGGGGGCTGCATGCGGGCGCGCTGTTTGAGCAGGTTTTCGATCACCCGCGCATGGCCCCAGGCGAGGATGCGGTTGACGCTGCCCATTTCCGCATACAGGCGGTTGTAGGCCGGGTTGCCGATGGCGACCACCGTGTGCAGGCAGCCGGGGGTGCGGCGGATGAGGCGGGCCAGCTCGGCGACGCGGCGGTCGCTGGAAATGCGTTTCGAGTCGCGGATGCCGGCCTCCTCGAACGCCTCGAGCACGTGGTCGTTCACATACACGCCCGCGATGCACAACGGCCCGAAGAAATCGCCCTTGCCGCTTTCATCCACGCCGATGCGGGGATCGCGGTGGCCGGGGTCGTGGACCGCCTCGTAGCCGAGCCGGGCTTCCTTGAGCACCAGCGGTTCGAGGACGAACTCGACGAACTCGCGGGTGTCGCGGCCCTGAACGACGAGTTTGCCGCTGCGGTAGAGGGCGACGGTGAGGCGGTTCTTGCGGGCGGCCAGGCGGGTGTGCGGGGCTTCGAAGAACTCGAAGCCGCCGGAGCGAAGCGCCCGTTCCAGAGCGGCGGCCTGCTCGTCGGTCAGGGCGCAGGTGTAGGTTGTCAGTGGCGCGGCCACGGCGGGCAGGCTAGGGCGGCGACGGGGGGAGTGTCGAGCGGATGGGGGGTTCGCCCGGCGGCGGGGCGGCCCTTTTGGGTTTTCCCGGCGAGGGCCGGCCGGTATCAATGCGGCGATGATCCGGCTCAAGCTCCATTGGCAGATCCTGATCGCGCTGGGCGCGGCCTTCGTGGTGGGCGCGCTGGTGGGCCGGCTGCCGGAGACCTCGCAGGCGCCGTGGCTGAAGGGGTTCGACTTCTTGGGCACGCTGTTCCTGAACGCGCTGAAGATGCTGGTGGTGCCGTTGATCGCCTCGGCCATCATCACGGGCGTGGCCGGGATCGGGCCGACGAAGGCATTGGGGCGGCTGGGGCTGAAGACCCTGTTGTACTACACCCTGACCACGCTGATCTCGGTGCTGGTGGGGTTGTTGCTGGTGACGTGGATCCGCCCGGGCATCGTGGAGGGCCGGCCGGCGCGGGACGTGGTGGGGTTGGAAGCCCAAACCGCCGAGGTGCTGGAGGGGATGTCGGAGCGCGGGGCCGGCGATCTGCTCGGGATCTTTCTGCGGATGGTGCCGACGAACATCGTGGCCTCGGCGGCCGAGGGCGACATGCTGGGGCTGATCTTTTTCAGCTTGGTGTTCGGGTTCTTCATGATGCGATTGCCCAAGGCGCGGTACGAACGGTTGCTGGGATTCTGGGAGGACGTCAACGAGGTGATGATGCTCATGACCCACTGGGTGATGAAGTTCGCCCCGGTGGGGGTGTTTGCCTTGGTGGCGAAGGTGATTGCGCCGATCGGTTGGGAGGCATTGCGGCCGCTGGGGATGTTCTTCCTGACCGTGCTGGCGGGGCTGGCCATCCACTTCGGGGTGGTGCTGCCGTTGCTGTTGCTGCTGGTGGGGCGGGTTAATCCCTGGCGGCATTACCGGGCGATGCTGCCGGCATTGCTGACCGGTTTTTCCACGGCCTCCTCCTCGGCCACCCTGCCGGTGACGGTGGAATGCGTCACCCGGCGGGCCGGGGTGTCGAACCGGGTGGCAGGGTTCACGCTGCCCCTGGGGGCGACGGTGAACATGGACGGCACGGCGCTGTACGAGTGCGTGGCGGCGGTGTTCATCGCGCAGGCCTACGGGGTGAACCTGGCCTTCGGCGAGCTGTTCACCGTGGTGCTGCTGGCGTTGTTGACGAGCATCGGCGTGGCCGGCATTCCCTCGGCCAGCCTGGTGGCCATCCTGATCATCCTGCACGCCGTGGGCCTGCCGGCCGAGGGGCTGGGGTTGATTCTGGCGGTGGACCGGATCCTGGACATGTGCCGGACCAGCGTGAACCTGTTCAGCGATTCCTGCGCGGCGGTGGTGATTGCCCGAACCGAGGGTGAGACGGCGGTGTTGCAGAAGCCGCCGGAGGCCATGGAAGAGGGCTGAGTCCCGGGCGCCGGCCCGGTCGGCGGGAGGAGGACCGGCGGTGGCGGGGGCGAAGCGCATTTTTTGGTGGCGCTTGGTCCGCGGTTTGCTAGATTCCCGGGCTCTTGATCGGGACGGGCCGCCGTGGGGCGGCCGTCGCCGGTCGTAGATCAGCTTGCTGCAGCGAAAGTTACACATGGCTGGAAAGTCCAAGTCGGCCAAGGCGAAGAGCGAGGAGAAACGCCCCGCCCAGCGGGCGGGCTCCGCCTCGTCGAAGAAAAAGGCCGCATCGAAGAAGGCCGCCAAAGCCGCTCCGAAAGCGGGGAAGAAGGCCGCCAAGAAGACCGGCGCGAAAAAGCGTTCCGGCGAGACGGGCGGGGCGGAGGCATCCGCCATGGCGCCCGAGACGGCGGCCATCCTGGGTTTGGGGACCAACGGGTTCCTCAACCGGGATCCCTCGACCATCAAGCCCGAGTGGCGGAAGTACTACCGGATTCTGCTGGACCTCCGCCAGCGGCTGCTCGAGCAGATGGGCGAGCTGGCCAAGGAATCGGCCGAGCAGGTGGACGGTTACAGCCTCCACATGGCGGACACCGGGACGGACAATTTCGACCGCGACTTCGCCTTGAGCCTGCTCTCGGCCGACCAGGATGCCCTGTACGAGATCGACGAGGCGCTCAAGCGCATCGTCAACGGCACCTACGGCATTTGCGAACTGACCGGCAAGCCGATTCCCAAAGCCCGACTGGATGCCGTGCCGTGGGCCCGGTTCACCGTCGAGGCCCAGGCGCGACTCGAGAAGGAGGGTGCGCTGCGGCAGCGGCGGCTGGGTTCCTCGGCCTCCCTTGGCGGCGCCGACGGTCTGGCCGTGGGCGGTGAAGGGGAGGAAGGCGAGGAAGGCGGCCCGGGGCTGAAGGAGTGAAGCCAGCCGGCCGAAACCGAAACCTGTTTTGACACCATGCCACGCGAACTGGTCACC
This sequence comes from Verrucomicrobiota bacterium, assembly GCA_003695015.1. Classification (GTDB taxonomy): domain Bacteria; phylum Verrucomicrobiota; class Verrucomicrobiia; order Limisphaerales; family J093; genus J093. The sequence goes on from RFJD01000251.1 coordinate 3,418, forward strand.
ATCGAATGCACGGAAGCGCGGAAGGAGGGCAAACCGCCCTCCCGCTACATCACCACGCGCAACAAGAAGACCCAGACCGAGAAGGTCGAGAAGATGAAGTACAACCGCTTCCTGCGGCGTCACACTCTGCACCGCGAGATCAAGTAGTTCCGCACCCATCCCATGGCACGCAAGACGAACACGGATCGATCGGCCCGCCGGCGCGGCGGGCGGCGCTTCGGGGACGGCGGCTCGCGCCGTTCGCGGAGGAAGGTGGAGTTCCCGCTGGAGGCGCTCGATTACCGGAATGTGAACCTGCTGAAGCAGTTCACGACGGAATCGGGGCGCATCCTGCCGCGGAAGTACACCGGGCTGCCGGCCCTGTATCAGCGTCGGCTGACGCGGGCGATCAAGCGGGCGCGGCAGATGCTGCTGCTGCCCTGAAGCGGGGCGAGGCCGGAGCGCCGGGGCTGCGGCCTCGGCTTTCTTCGGGTCCGCACCTGCAAACGCTTTGCAATTAGCTCCGAAAGCCCATGGAGTATCTCCTCTTCCTCGGTGTCGTGGCCCTTGGCGCCCTCACCGTCCTGCGGCTCCGGCTCGACGACCCGCGCTTCGTCCGGCTCTTCAACGCCTTCACCGGGGCCTATCTGCTGTGTCTGACGTTTTTGCAC
>RFJD01000252.1 GCA_003695015.1 Verrucomicrobiota bacterium
CTCACCCGCCTGCGGCAGGATGGGCCGATGGGTGACTTCGGTGATGGCGGGGCCGGCGTTGCTGACGCGCCGGCTGTTGGGCAGGCCCGGGGTGCCGAGGTTGCGCGGGACCTGCATGTCGGCCGACAACTCCAGCCAGTTGCCCCGGAGCCGGAAAAGCACCTGCGGCCAGCCCTTGAGCCAGCGGACCTTGGCCCGGATGGTGGCGGTCTGCCCCGCTGACAAGCCGCTCACCACGCCCCGCACCGTGTTCGGGCCGGTGTCGCAGTCGCCCTCGGCCCGGATGTGCAGGGCGCGCCGGCCCGAGGCGGCTCCACCGGTTTCGACGGTCGAGGCGCTGTGGTTGCCGAAGAAGCTCCAACTGCTCGAGCCGCTCTCGAAGCCGTTGTTCGACACCACATTGCCCTTGCCGGCGGGAATGACCTCGACGTCGTCCACGAGGCATTCGCCCGCCCCTTGCATCCCGATGTAAAGCCGGTTGAGGGAGATGCTGCTGTTGCCGTTGTCGAGGCGACCGGTGACCTCGGCGGTCACCCAGGAGGCCTTGCCGGTTTCGTCGCTGTCGGCCCAATTGGGCGCCAGCGTGTTGTCGGCGTCCGGGTCGATCAACTCGAGGCTGCTGCCGCCGCCATCGGACCAGCGGCCCCAACGGCCGCCGTCCCGGTAATCCACCTGGTTGACCACGATGTGGACGCGGTTGGTGACCAGCACGCCGAACTCGTTGGTCCCGACGATGTCCTCCGGCATGGCGAGCGAAAGCCGTTCACCCGAATTGGCCAGGCGGCCGGAGTAATCGCCCACGGTGTTCTGCTCGTCGAGCTGCGGATGGATCGAGCGGAGGTTGGCCGCATCCTTGGCGACCACCAGGTAGCCGCCCGCCGGAATCACCGTCCCCGCCGGGATGGTGAACCGGATGCCGTCGGTGAACTTCCATTCGCCGACGTCCACCGGTGCGCCGGAGCGGTTGTAAAGCTCGACGTACTCGTCCTCGTCCCGCTGGGACAGGGGGTGGTACATGATCTCGTTGATGACCACCGGGCTGCGCCAGGGGGCGCTGTTGGCGGCGCCGGGGGTGGGCGTTTCCAGCAAACGCCAGCGCGGCGCGCCGTCGGGTTGCCGGCCGGTCGAGCGCCCGTTGGGCTGGGCGCCGAACTTCACGGCGTCGATCACCCGGCTTTCGTCCGCGGCGATCAGGAAGATCGCCTCACCCGCGGCGTTGAGGGCGAAGCCGAGCTGCGTCTGGTCATAGACCAGATGTCCCCCGGCCGCCAGGGTCGTGCCGTCGGGAATGCGGAACCGGTTGGTGGCAGGATCGTCCGTGAGGAAACACCCGCTCAGGTCCACTGCGGCGTCCCCGGCATTGAACAGCTCGATGAAATCGACCTGCGGTTCGTCGGTGTGGGCCAGGAACTCGTTGATGACCACGCCGGCCCACGGATTGGGCTCGATGGCCTCGTCGCGACCCGGACTGCCGCCGATCCGGGCGCTTGCCGCCCACGCCTCCGGGAAGCTCTCGCCGTAGGACGGCCGGGCCAGCACCAGCGAATGGCCGCCGCCATCGGCCGCCGCCGGCCAGGGATCCTCGTCCCGGTACACCGCCTCCAGCACGATCGCGTCGGAGTGGTTGCGCACCCGCACCACGCCGCCGCCGTTCTGCAGCGAGCCTTCATAAGGCCCCATCACGCCGCTCAAGCCGTACTCCGCCTCGACGTCCGCCGGCGATTTGGCAATCACCAAGAAACCGTCCGCCGGCAGGATCGTCCCCTCCGGGATCACGAAGTCCACCGCACCGCTGATCCGCCAGCCGCCGATGTCCTCGAACAACGGGCTTGGGTTGGCCAGCTCGATGAACTCCAGCTCGCGGCCGTCGGTGCGCGCCCGGGGATGGTACATGATCTCCGAGACCACGACCTTGGTCCGGCGCGAGGAGGGCGAAAGCCGTTCCCGTTGGGGCCGAAAATCGCCGATCTGCCCGCCGGTCACCGGCCCGAGGTCGCGGAACTTCGCCGTCGCCAACTGGTCGGCGTCCCGGCTGGTCACCGCCTGACCCACGTAAAGGGTCGATGGCAGCGTCAGGTCCACGGACCGGAGCAGCGTCCAGTGCTCGCCGTCCAGACTCGCGTAGGTGCTGTAGGTGTTGCCCGATCGCTTCAGCCGCAGCCAGGTGTAGGGGTAATTGACCGGAAAGTTGCCTTCCTGGCTGGTCTGGCCGCCGGCCGTGCTGCGCCACATCGCAAAGCAGCCCACCCGGCCGGGCGTCGCCATCGCCGCCACGAAGCGCGCGTCCGGCGTGAGCGCCTCCCGCACCATCAGGCCCGCCTTGGCGAACGGGTCGGTGGGGGTGAACGCCGCCACCCGCAGGCGGAAGTCGAAGTTGCCCGTCACTTCCTTGTACTCGAAGTGGAACTGGTCCGCCGTGCCGCCGATGTCCGTGCCGGCGCCCGAGACGTCGTAACCATCGGGCAACGGAACCGAACTCCCGGCCAGATCCGGCTCGCCGATCTCGACCGGCGCATAGGCCACGGCCACGAACTGAATGGTGCTGTTCGGGGCGATCGTGTTCGGCGTGACGGCGCGGTCCCGGACGTTGTTGACCGTCAGGGTGTAGGTTTGCCCCAGCACCAGCGTGTTCACCGTCAGCAGCACGGTGCGGAAGTCCTCGCCGAAGGTCGCGCCGGTGACGGCCACGCCGCCGGTGAGCGCGTAGTTCGCCGGGTTCAACCCGCTGGCATCCTCGACCCCCTCGCTGAAAACCACCTTCAGCTTGCCGGTGCCCAGGTTCTGGACGTGGTCGAGGGTCGGCTTCCGCGTGTCAGGCGTCACCGTCAACAACGCCTCGCGGCTGGTGGCCGAGCCGAGCGGATTGGTCAGCACGCAGCGGAACTTGCTGCCGTTGGCGGCCAGCGGCACCGCCGGGATGGTGTAACTGGCGTTGGTCGCCCCCGCGATGTCCACCCGGTTGCTCTGCCATTGGAAATCGGCCGGATCATCCCCCGCCGGCGTCACGGTGAAGGTCACCGGATCGTTTTCCATGACGACTTGGTCCTGCGGCTGTTGGGCGATCTGCGGGGCGGCGATCGATTCGAACTTCAGGTAGTCGAAATCGCCCTGTCCGGTCGTGAACCGCAAGGTGGTCAGGCCGGAGAGGTGGAGGATCGCCTGTTGACCGGAGGCGTCGCGCAGCGGCACCAGGTTGTTGACCCCCCAGCCGCCCGAGCCGGGGGCGCTGAACGTTCCCAGTTGCTCGAGCACCTGCGCGGTGGTGTTCGCCCCGGAAACCACCCGCTGCAGCGAGCCCCGCATCATGTCCGGGCGGGTGTCCGGATGCGAAAGCGCCGCGTACACGCGGTAATAGCCATCCGGAAAGTTGCGGGTGTAGTTGAGCCAGTTGCCCTCCTGGATCCAGCCGAGCCGGTAGTTGACCGTGACCTGCCAGGATCCCCGGTCCACGTCCTCCGGCTTCATGTTCTGGGTCATGGGGACGTTCGGCGACTCGCCCTGGCGGTATTCGTTGGCCGCACTCTGGTTGTCGCCGCGGTGGTAATCGACGTCGTGCACCGCACTCAACCCGGCGTAGGCCCCTCCGTAATAGGGCATCACGCTGGCCTCCGGCTTGTGCTGGCCGCCGCCGTAGTTGAAGTCCTCCGCCTCGATGTAGAAATCGGTCTGCGCCTGGACGACCGCTCCCCCCAGCAACCACCCGGCCAATGTCGCCCACCAAACCCAGCCCGCCATCTTCTTCCCCCACCCGCAAGCACGTTCACGACGGACACCACACCCTTGGAGATGCACGCCCGTCCCGGATGTCTCAGCCAACCAGTGTCTCATTGCGTGTCGGACGTTTGTGACACAACGTCCCAGCAGGTCTCAAGCCAACTTCTCGGAAAAATCACCACCCCTTGCCTCCCAATCCCGCCCCGGCTTGTAACCTTTCGGCCCCTCGCGGCTCCAAACTGGCAGAACGGAAACTGGAATCGAAAACGAAACTAGATGGACAAACCGATGAACCCGAACCATTCCCAAGTCGTCCACGCCGACGACACCAACTTCAACCAGCTCGTGATGCAAAGCCCCCTGCCGGTGTTGGTGGACTTCCACGCCACTTGGTGCGGGCCCTGTCAGATGCTGGCGCCCTTGATCGACCGGTTGGCGGAGGAGTACGCCGGCCGCGTCCGGTTCGTGAAAGTGGACGTGGACGAGGCGCCCGGCCTGGCGGCCGGCTTCCGCATCCAAGGGGTGCCCACCCTGCTGGTCATCGACCAAGGCAAGATCGTGGACCAGGTCGTGGGGCTGGCCCCGCCGGCGGCCCTGCGCCGGATGCTCGACAAGGTGGCCGCCCCGGCGACCACCCGGTGAACTCACCAATCCGACTGATCCGACTGATCCGACCAATCCGACCGATCCCATGACCACTGAAAAAGCCATTCGCGCATTGGCCGGCACGCTGGTGCTGGTGTCCGTGGCCCTCGCCCATTTCGTCAGCCCGTGGTGGCTGCTCCTGACCTGCTTCGTGGGCCTGAACATCCTGCAGTCAGCCTTCACCGGCTTCTGCCCGGCGGAAATCATCCTCCGCAAACTGGGCGTCGGCCGAAACGCCGAAGGCCAGGCCGGTTGTTGCGGGGGCAACCAACCGGCCGCCCAAGGTTGAGGCTTGCCGGTTGACACCGGGCGCACGCCCGGCAAACCCTTGAGGCCGAACCAGCCGCCTTCCCCGGAAGGACCGGAGTGGCGGGCGGCGTGTGTCATCGCATCAAGCCAATGAGCCAATCCAACAACTCATCCACCTCCACCCCCGCCCGCCCGCGCGGGCGCTGGAATCCGTACCTCGTCGGCGCCGGCATCGGCGTGCTCTCCTGGGCCGCCTTCGCCCTCGCCAACAAACCGTTGGGCATCACCTCCTCGCTCGAGGCCGTGGCCGGCTTTTGCGCCGAGCCGGTCCTGGGCAGGCTGGTGACCAAGAACGCCTACCTCGCCAAGTACCCGTTCGACCTCAACTACGGCGTGCTCTTTCTGGGCGGGGTGTTTCTCGGCGCCCTGCTCAGCGCGCTGGTCTCGCGGACCTGGCGGGTGGAGGTCGTCCCCGCCGTCTGGCGCGGTCGGTTCGGCTCCTCGCGCCTTGGTCGTCTGGTCGGCGCCTTCCTGGGCGGGATGGTCATCATGTTCGGGGCCCGGCTGGCGGGCGGCTGCACCAGCGGCCACGGCATCAGCGGTTCGCTCCAACTGGCCCTGAGCAGTTGGGTGTTCTTCATCACGCTGTTCGTCTCCGGGATCGTGACCGCCGCGATCCTGTTCCGCCGCAGCGCCACCCCGGGAAGGGAGGACTGACCATGCATTTGCCCCTGGACTTGGACACTTGGAAATGGATCGCCATCCCGATGGGCATGCTGTTCGGCTGGCTGCTCCATCGCGGCGGGGTGACCGACTACAACGTCATCGTGAACCAGTTCCGCCTCCGCGATTTCACGGTCATGAAGATCATGCTCACCGCCGTGGTCGTGGGCGGGGCGGGCGTGCTGCTGCTGCACCAGAGCGGCCATGCCCAATGGCACATCAAACCCGCCCACCTGCTGGGCGTGATCCTGGGCGCGGCGCTGTTCGGCGTCGGCATGGTGCTCTACGGGTACTGCCCGGGCACCGGCTTGGCGGCGACCGCGACCGGCAGCGTCCACGCCTTGGTCGGCTTGGCCGGGATGTTGGTGGGCGGCGTGCTTTTCGCCCTGGCCCATCC
>RFJD01000253.1 GCA_003695015.1 Verrucomicrobiota bacterium
CTGCAAGAACTCCAGAACGACATCGCCGGGAAGGACGTCGAGGTGTTGTTCCACGCTTTCATGGACCACCTCCCCGGGATGGCGTTGGTGAAAAACTCCGCCAACCGGTACGTGTTCATCAACCGGGCTTTGGCAAGGTTTCTGGGACTCCGGGGCGACAAGGCCGAGTGGTTCGGGAAGGGCCCGGCGGACCTGTTCCGCGGCGAGGAAATGGTCCGCCTCATCCAGGAAACCGATGATGAGGTGGCCGCCACCGGCCAAGCGCTGTTGCGGGAGGCCGAAGTGCTGATCCAAGGCCAGCCCCGGCATTTTCTGATGAGCAAGTTCCCCATCCACCTGCCCGACGGCCGCATGTGGGTGGGGGCGGTCACGTTGGAAATCACGGCCCTGCGGACGGCCGAGGCGGCGTTGGCGGAAAGCCAGCGCCGGCTGGAAACCTTGGTGAACAACCTGCCCGGTGCGGTGTACCGTTGCCGCAACGACGAGGCTTGGACGATGCTCTATCTGAGCGAAGCCATCCACGCCATCAGCGGATACCCGGCCGCCGACTTCCTGAACAACCGCAAGCGCAGCTACGCCTCGATCGTTCATCCCGACGACGTCGCCAAGGTGCGCCGCGACGTGGACCAAGCCGTCGCGCTGGACGAACCCTTCACGCTCGAGTACCGCATCATCCACGCCGACGGCCAGGTCCGCTGGGTCTGGGAACGCGGACGGCCGGTGACCGTCGGGGGCGAGCTCTACTTGGAAGGGTTCATCACCGACGTGACCGAGCGGCGCCTGGCCGAGGAGGAACACCACCGCCTCGAACAACACATCCGCGAGCAGCAACGCTTGGAAGCCATCGGCCAACTCGCCGGTGGCGTGGCCCACGAGATCAACAACCCCATCACCGGCATTATCAACTACGCCGAGATCCTCGAAGAGGCCCTGCCCGAGGACAGCGACCTGCGCGAGTTCACCCGGGAAATCCGCCACGAGAGCGAACGAATCGCGCGCATCATCCGGACGCTCCTGGCCTTCGCCCGGCCGGAGCGCACCAGTCGTCAAGACGTCACGGTCAGCAGCCTGGTCGAGAACGTTTTCGCCCTGGTCCGAACCACCCTCCAGAATGACCTCATCAAGGTCTTCACCGAAATCCCGCCCCAACCCCTGGCGGTGAATTGCCGTCCGGAACAACTCCAACAACTGCTGCTGAACCTGATCGCCAACGCCCGCGAAGCCCTCAACCAACGCTATCCGAAGGGCGATCCGAACAAGATCCTCTCCGTCCACGCCGCCAGTTTCGAGAGGGACGGACGGCCGTGGATCCGGTTGACGGTGGAAGATCACGGCCCGGGCATCCCGCAAGCCGACCTTCCCCACGTCCTCAATCCGTTCTTCACGACCAAGAACCGGACCCGCCACGCCGGCTTGGGGCTGACCGTCGCCCAGAGCATTGCGGCCGACCACGGCGGACGCATCCGCATCGAAAGCCGCCCGGGAGAGATCACGCTTGTCCACGTGGAACTTCCCGCCGCCAACCCGCCAGCCGCTCCGACCTCTCCTCCTGCGGCAAACGCCCCAAGAGCCTGACCACGGCTCAAAGAAAAACCTCCCGGGGCACGGGCGCCACCTTCCGCCCGCCACCCGAAGCCCCCCAACTTCCTCCCTCCCGCCCACCACGAACCGGTGGGCGCGGTCCCTTGCCTCCCGAAAAGGAGCGCCCAAAGGCCTGCACTTGGCGGGCCCCGTCGACACCCAAGGGCCGCTCCGCGAACGAACCCCCGCCCCTCACAACTCCGGGACGCTCTCCGCCGGCATGCGGATGACCACATTGGTCCCCTGGCCCGACTCGCTCTCCACGGTCATCGTCCCCCCGTGAAGCGCCACGACGTTCCGCGCCAGCGAGAGACCAATGCCCGGCGAGCCATCCTCCCGCGTCGTGAAGAACAGGTCGAAGCAGCGCTCCCTGACTTCCGGCGACATGCCCACGCCGGTGTCGCCGATGGTGATCACGACGTCGCCGCCGGATTTCTCGACCGACCACAACAGGGTGCCGCCCTCGGGCATGGCCTGCACCGCGTTGAGCACCACCTGATGGAGGGCGTTCTTGAGCATGACCTCATCGGCCATGACCACGCAGTCGGCGCCGGCATGATGCTCGACCTTGATGGCGTCGGCGGAGGGCAGATGCATTCGTTGATCGGCCATCACGTCCTCGATGACCTCCGGCAGCAAGTCCGCCGGGGCCAGGGGTTGCAGCCGGAGGGTCTCGCGCGGGTGGCAGAACTCCCGCAACTTCCAGACCACCTGCCGGGCATGCCGCACCACCGCGCCGATGTTGCGCAGATGGAACCGGGCCACCTCCGGATCCTGCAGCCCGTCCTCCTTCAACAAAGGCGCCAGGTCCAACTGCAGGCGGTTCATGCTCATCCCGAAATCCTCCGCCAGGCTCATGCTCAACTGCCCCACCACGCGCAACCGTTCCTGGGCGGAGGCCTCGACCTTGGTCTTCTTGATGTCCCGGATCTTGCGCTGCAGCTCTTGGTTCAGCCGGGTCAGTTCGGTGGTCCGCTCCTGCACGCGCTTTTCGAGCTGCTCTTGATGCCGGCGGTTCTCCTCCTCCAACCGCCGCCGTTCCTCCTCGATGGCCATCAGCCGCAGGGCTTGGTTGACCGCCTTCAGAATCGACTGCCGGGTGATCGGCTTGGTGATGTAGTCCATGGCCCCCGCGCGAACCGCCTCGGCCGCCGTTTCCACCGTCGGTTCCCCCGTCATCATGATGATCTGGATGCGGGAGTTCATCTGGCGCACGGCCTTGACCAGCTCCACGCCGCTCATCCGGGGGAGGATGATGTCCGTCACGAGGATGTCGAAATCCTCCTTGGCCAAAGCGTCCAACCCCTGCTCGGCGTCCTCGGCCAGGGCCACTTCGTGCCCGGCGTTTTCGAGAAACACCCGCAGGGTCATCCGGATGCTCCGCTCGTCATCGACCAACAATATGCGTGCCATGACTATCGCTCCGAAAGCGAGCAGCGTCGAAGGGGCGGCTGCCCGGCTCTTTCGGATCTTGCGCGGCACCCCCAAGGTGCCGTGATCACGCCCGCCGGCTTGCTCAAGGCCGGCGAAACCAGTGCGATAATCGTGCAGCGCGCGCGGAGATCCTCAATTGTTCCAGTCCCCTTTCACTGCTCGGTCATGTTCTTCAGGCAACCACTCAGGCTCGCACGTCCCGTGCGATAGGAACCTTCATGAGGAAAAATGAGGGTCGGCTGCAAGAAATACAAGAAAAATGCAAACCGCGCCCCTGATTTTTAAGCCGCCCCGGAGGACCGTCCGGGGCCGGTCACTAATCGGATTCCAGCAGGAAAGCAACGGTCCCGGGCGCACGCTCGAGTTTCTCCGGCCGCGGTTGCCCCGGCTCGGCCACCACCAGCCCCACACGCCCTTCCCTTTCACCCCACAAGCCCAGTGCCGCCTGCCCCAAGTGTTTCTCCAACCCCGGCGAAGCCTCCTCGATCCAAAAATCACACTCCCGGCCATGGATTTTTGCCGTTCCCGCCAAACGCCCCTCCGCTCCCTCAACCACAAACCGGCCCGTCTCCCCTTCCAGCTTCAGCTCCAACACCAGCTCCTTGCCGCCCACCGACCAGCCGCGCCAGTGCTGGACGCGATCCGCCCGGGGAGCTTTCAACTCGCGTTCCGCGTTCAACTCGGCGGCGACCAGCTCACGAATCCGCCCCTCCACTTCCGCCGCCCGACGCCGCAACAGTTCCAACCGCGCCTCCAAGGGCTCGAGCATCCCTTTGGCCGACGGGGTCTCCGCCAGCTTCGCCCGGACCATGTCGGCTTCCAACTCGGTCTCGGCAGCCTGCCGGACCACCGTCTTGTAGTGTCCCAGCAGCGCTTCCATCCGGGCTTGCCGCAGCAAGTGGTCCGCCTTCAGGTTGGCCTCCGACCCGGCCGATTCCGGGGGAGATGCAGCCAACAGCCAAGGCCAGCTCAGCAACACAGCGAGCAACAGGGTGGGATGGATCGTGATCTTCATGGTTCCGCTCCTCAGGTTGGATTCACTTGCCAGCATGGGAGCCCGGCCGCCGCCCGTCAAGTTCCGCCCCTCCGGCCGCCGACCCCGGCATTCGGCGTCCGCCCCCACTCCGAAGGCGGCAGCCCGATCACATCGGGGCCAGATGCACCTCCAAGCCGGCCTTGCGGAACGGCTCCACCGCAGCCGGATCCGCCCCGGCATCGGTCACCACCACCGGCGCCTCCGCCAGGGAACAAAGCCGAACCACCGTCCGCCGCCCGAGCTTGGTGTGGTCCAAACAAAACACCACCCGCCGGGCCGCCCGCATCATGGCCCGCTGCAGCTCGATCAACAGCGCGTGGGAATTGAACAACCCCTCGGCGGTTATCCCGCCGGCGCCCATGAAGGCGAGGTCCGCGTGCATGTGAGACATGGCCTCGACGGCCAGCGGTCCGAGCAGGACGCCCAAGCGCGGGTACAGAATGCCGCCGGTGACGATGGTTTCGATTCGCATGGCAGCCCCGAAGAGGTTGGCCACCGGCAGAGAGTTGGTGATGATCTGCAACCGCTTGGGCTCCAAGTGCTTGGCCACGTGGTAAACCGTCGTCCCGGCATCCAGGATCACCGTTTCCCCCTCCCGCACCATCTCGCTGCAATAGCGCCCGATGGCCTCTTTTTCCCGGAGTTGGTGGGTGTCCCGGGCATTGAAAACGAATTCGTCGGACCGCGGATTCAACAGCCGGGCGCCGCCGTGGGTCCGGCGCACCGTGCCCGCAGCTTCGAGAACGGCGAGGTCCCGGCGGACGGTTGAAATGGAGACGCCCACCTGTTCGGCCAGTTCCTCCAGGGAGGCGAATTCGAACTGTTGAAGGTACTGCTCGATCCGTTTCTGCCGCTCTTCGGGCTGCATCGTGAAAGATTCGTGGAAGATTTTGGAAGAAGTTGCAAGGTTTTTGTTGACATCGCGGCGGTATTTGACATCATCTCGCCACGTCATGGCTGCCACCAAGCCAAACCTGCACCGCGCCGTCGTCGAGCACCTCGTCCGGCAGGTGGTTTATGAACGATTGGGCAAACCGGTCCCGCGGCTGGCTCAGGCCCCCAATCCGCTGGTGGTCAACGTCAGCGCCCGCCATTGCCACCTGACCCAGGAAGCCGTCGAGGCCCTTTTCGGCAAGGGCCACCAGTTGCAGGTTTACAAGTGGCTCTACCAGGAAGGCCAGTTTGCCGCCCAGGAAACGGTCACCCTGATCGGGCCGCGCAGCCGGGTCATTTCCAACCTCCGCATCCTGGGCCCCTGCCGCAGCATCAACCAAGTCGAACTCGCCTACACCGACGCCGTCGCGCTGGGGTTCGACATCCCCCTGCGGCTGTCCGGCGACATCGAGGGCACCCCGGGATGCATGCTCATGGGGCCGGCCGGCTTCTTCCAGATGACCCACGGGGTGATCCGGGCCCTGCGCCACGTCCACATGCATCCGGACGACGCCGCGTTCTACGGGGTCAAGAACGGCGACGAGATGAAGCTGCGCGTGGGCGGCCCCTGCGCGCTCACGTTGGAGAAGCTGTTGGTACGGGTCGATCCGAGCTTCCGGTTGGAAGTGCACATCGACACCGACGAGGGCAACGCCTGCAACCTCCGCCCCGACACGCCCTGCGAACTGCTGAAATGACATGGCCCGCGCCGGGCCACCGACAAACCTCCGGAAGGACCTGAACCCAAACCTGATTTACCTGATCGCTAATCGAAACCCTTACCCCAAAGCACGAACACCATGAGTGAAGCACTCGGCATGATCGAAACCAAAGGCTACGTGGGCGCCGTGGAGGCCAGCGATGCCATGGTCAAGGCGGCCAACGTCAGCCTCGTCAAAACCATCCCCATCGGCGGCGGGTTCATCACCGTCTTGGCCCAAGGGGACGTCGGCAGCGTCAAGGCGGCGGTGGACGCCGGCGCCCGGGCGGCCGGCCGTGTGGGCGAGCTGATCAGCTCCCACATCATCCCGCGTCCCCATGAGGACCTCATCAAGGCGTTCGTCGGCCAGCGGTCGGCGAAAGGCGGCAAGTAAATCCCACTCCCACCCGCGACCCTTTTCCGGAAGACACGCCATGGCTCAGCAAGCACTTGGAATGATCGAATGCAAGGGGCTCTGCGCCCTGCTCGAAGCCACCGACGCCGCGCTCAAGGCGGCCAACGTCACGTTGGTCGGCTGGGAGAAAATCGGCGGTGGCTTTGTAACCTCGTTTTTCCGCGGGGACGTCGCCGCGGTCAAGGCGGCCACCGACGCCGGCGCGGCGGCGGCGGCCCAGGTCGGCCAAGTGGTCAGCGTCCAAGTCATTCCCCGCCCCCACGAGGGGCTGGGCGGTCTGGGACCCTGGCTGCAGGGCTGAAGGGCTCCGGGCCGACCCGTCCGCCGCTGACCCGCCCCGTTCCCGCGAACTTCGCTGAATGGACACATCGCCGGTCCGATGAAGATCTTGGTCGCCAACATCGGCTCCACCTCCTTGAAGTGGCGCTTGTTCGACTTCAGCGAGGGGGCCGAACGCATGGTCCACAAGGGCGGCCTCGAGCGGGTGACCGATTACGCCGCCGCCATCGAGACCTGCTTGGAAAAGCTGCGGCAGGACGGCGCGCTGACCAAGGAAGGCGACCTCGCTGCCGTGGGATTCAAGACCGTTCTGGCCAAAGACCTCACCGGCTGCGTGCGTCTGGACGAGGCGGCCATCGCCGCGATGGAGGCGATGAACCACGTGGCGCCGGCGCACAATCCGCCCTATGTGGCCGGCATCCGGCAGTTCGCCAAACGCCTGCCCGGGGTGCCCTTGGTGGGGCTGTTCGAGACGGCGTTCTACCAATGGGCGCCCGAGGCCGCGATGCGCTACGCCGTGCCGGCAAACTGGCACGCCGCGGGCATCCGGCGGTGGGGTTTCCACGGCGCCAGCCACAAGTACATCGCGGAGCGTTCCGCCGAACTGCTCGGCCGGCCCGAGGTGGCCGAACGCGTTCGCCGCCTCTACCAAGACGGCCCCGGCCAGCCGCCCCAAGGCCCGCCCTTGCGGGTGATCTCCTGCCACTTGGGCGGCAGCTCGAGCATCACCGGCCTGCGCGACGGCGTGGCCATCGGCAACAGCCTCGGGCTGAGTCCCCAGTCCGGTCTGCCGCACAACAACCGCGTGGGCGACCTGGACGCCATGGCCGTCCCGCACGCCATGCGGACCTTGGGGCTGGACCTCGCCGAGGCGGAGCGCCAGCTCTGCAAGGAAGGCGGTCTGCTCGGATTGAGCGGCGTTTCCAACGACATCCGTGACATCCAGGCCGCCGCCGACTCGGGCAACGAGCAGGCCCGGCTCGCCTTGGAGGTGTTCGTCCACGAGGCCCGTCGCTGGATCGGGGCCTACTTGGTCGAGCTCAACGGCCTGGACGCCCTCGTCTTCACCGCCGGCATCGGCGAAAACCGGGCCGAACTCCGGGCCGCCATCGCCGCCAACCTGGACGCCTTCGGCATCCGCATCGATCCCGAACGAAACCAAGCCGCCCGCGCCGTCGAGGCCGTCATCAGCCCGGAGGACGCGCCGGTGAAAGTCTTGGTCATCCCCACCAACGAAGAACTGGTCGTCGCCCGGGAGGTGCGACGGCTGTTGCAGCAAGGCTGAACGACATTTTGAAACCGCAACTCCGACTCTGATCGAACCCTCAAACACCGCACTTCTATGGCTCAAGCAATCGGAATGATCGAAACGCGCGGCTTGGTGGCGCTGGTCGAAGCCACCGACGCCATGCTCAAGGCCGCCAACGTGGAACTGGCCGGCCCCATGGAACGGGTCGGCAGCGCCCTCGTCACCGCCGTGGTCGTCGGGGACGTCGCCGCCGTCAAAGCCGCGACCGACGCCGGTGCCCAGGCCGTCAAGGCCATCGGCGGCGAGTTGGTCAGCGTGCATGTGATCCCCCGTCCGCACCAGGACGTGGACGCCGTCCTGCCGAAGAAGAAGTAACCGCAACCGGCGGCCGGCCGGCGCCCGCGCCGGTCAGCCGGTCGTTGCGTTCGGCCCGTCCAACCGGGAGGTCCCATGTTTCTGGCCAAGGTCGAAGGCTCGGTGGTGTCCACCAAGAAGGACGCCAACATGAGCGGCCGCAAGCTGCTGTTGGTGCGGCCCATGCTCGTGGACGAAAAGGACCCCACCCGGTTCCGTCCCGGGGTCAACACCATCGTGGCCGTGGACAGCGTGGGGGCCGGTGTGGGCGAGCTGGTGATGTTCTGCCAGGGCAGCTCCGCCCGGTTGGCGCCCGGCCTCAAGTCCGCCCCGGTCGATGCCGTCATCATCGGCATCGTCGATTCGGTCGATGTCCTCGGCCGCCAGATCTACAGCGCCAAAGACTGAATCCGGACCACCGTTTTCTGACTCCTGACCATGTCCACCTTCAACGAAACCCTGATTCGCGAAGTCGTGGCCGAAGTCCTCGGCCGGCTCGGTCGCAGCGGCGCCGCCGCCACGACGTCGCCGGCCTCCTCACCGGCCGCTGCCGCCCCCACCCGATCGCCGTCCCCGGCCGCCTCCAGCCGCCCCGCCGGCGGCCGGCGTTTCGGCGTGTTTGAGGACGCCGACCAAGCCTGCGAAGCCGCCCACCAGGCCTATCTGCAGCTCTGCGAAAAAGGCGTCGCTGGCCGCGTCAAGGTCATCGAGATCGTCAAGGACCTCTGCTATCGCAACGCGCGTGAATGGGGCCGGATCGAGCTCGAGGAGACCAAGATCGGCCGGCTCGATCACAAGATCGAAAAGCTCGAAGGGTTGCGCGGCATTCCGGGGGTCGAGTTCCTGCATCCGTACGGATTGAGCGGCGACCACGGCATCACGCTCGAGGAATACGCCCCCTTCGGGGTGATTGGCGCGGTCACGCCCTCGACCCATTCGATCCCGACGATGGC
>RFJD01000042.1 GCA_003695015.1 Verrucomicrobiota bacterium
GCGCAGGCGGCCGGGCGGCGGGCCGGATCACGGGCCGGCGCAACGCGGCGAGGGTTTCCGGCGCCACCGGGACGTGCCGGACGCCGCGGGCTTGGAGTTCCCGCAGGTGTTGGATGGTGGCGTCGAGCAGCCGATCGAAGTCGCTTGCCATGCGCCCATGCTAGCGCGCCTGTCGCCGGAGGCACGTTCAAAGGCGCCCGGCCGCGGGCCGTCCGCCGACGGTTGACCGCGGGACCGGCTGGCGGCACCTTCCCGACCGTGGAAATGAGCCTCCCGAGAAACCTTTGCCGGACCACGACGGCCGCGCTGCTGGCCGGGATGGCGCTGCAGGTTGGGGCCGAGCCCTGGCCCGCCTACCGCGGTCCCACCGGCGACGGCGTTTGTCACGAACCGATCCGGACCGACTGGCCCCCGGAAGGGCCGCCCCTGCTCTGGCGGCGGCCGCTGACCGACGGCTTCGGCTCGGTGACGGTGGCCGACGGCCGCGTGTACACGCTCATCCGGCAGCGGGAACCCGAGGACCGTGAAATGTGCGTGGCGTTGGACGTCGGGACCGGCGAGGAACTGTGGCGGACGGATGTGGGGGAGGCGTGGTACGACGCGGGTCCGGCCGGCGCCTCCCAGGGCAGCGACGGGCCGCGGTCCACGCCCGTTTATGCGAACGGCCGTCTCTACATCTGGGGGTCGCACCTTCTGTTCTCGTGTCTGGATGCCGCGACGGGCGAGGTGCTCTGGCGGCGGGACTTCAAACAGGAATTCAACGCCGGGGAACCTCCGTGGCATCAGGCCGCCTCTCCGGTGGTCATGGACGGCCTGGTCCTGATCAACGTCCGTGTGGCCGGGCGTTGCCTGATGGCGCTGGACCCCGAGGACGGCTCGATCCGCTGGAGCCACGGCAACTACCTCAGCACGCACGCCACGCCGGTGCCGGTGGAATGGAACGGCCAGCGCCAGATGGTTGTCCTGACCACGCGACGCCTGGCCGGCATCGAGCCCGCCACCGGCCGGGTGCTCTGGTCGCATGACCTGACGATGAACACCATCAGCGTGGCCGCCTCGCCGGTGATCTGCGGCAACCGGGTTTACGTCTCCGCCGGTTACAGCACCGGCGCGGCCGTGGTCGAGGTCAACCCCACGGGCGACGGCTGGACCACGACGCGTCTCTGGGGCTTGAAGCGCTCCCTGGTGAACCACTGGTCCACGCCTGTCGAGAAGGACGGATTCCTCTATGGCCACTACGGCTTCAAGAAGTACACCACCGCGCCGCTGTGCTGCGTCGAGGCGGCCACCGGGGAGATTCGCTGGCGGCAGGACGGCTTCGGCCAAAGCGGGTTGATCCGGGTGGGCGACCGGCTCTTGGCGATGACGGCAACGGGGGAGGCCGTGTTGATCGAGGCCAATCCCGACGCCTACCGCGAGCTGGCCCGGTTCCGCGCGATCCAGAACGGCGTGGTGTGGAACGTCCCGGCCATCAGCGACGGCCGCCTTTTCGTCCGGAGCACCCGCGAGATCGCGGTGTACGACGTGGCCCCGCCGCCGCCGCCGCGGTTGATCCTCAAGGCGGGCCGGGCCTTCGGGAACCGGTTGCGGCTCACGGTCGAGCGGGCCGACGGCCAGCCGCTGGACGCGGATCTTGCGGGCCGCGTGGAGCTGCGCTGGAGCGAGGATCTCGGGCAACCGCCGGACCAATGGGAGGTCGCGCCGCCGAGTCTGCTCTGGCTCAACGGGGTGTTGCTGTACGAGGAGGAAATACCGGCGGGAGCGGGCAGCCGGTTCTACCGCGTGGTCGTGCCCTGAGAGCGGTCCGGGCCGCGGTGGTTGTGGCAGGTTGGGCCGGCGGGGCGGGGCAGGGCGGCATTGCCAAACGGGCCGCGCCCCTTCTAGCATGCGGCCACGTCCCGGTCCGCCGGCGGATGTGGCGTCGTGGTTGACTACAAAGTACAAGTCGAGGTCTTCGAGGGCCCGTTGGATCTCCTCCTCTATCTGGTGAGGAAGGAGGAGGTGGACATCTACCAGGTCAACCTCACCAAGCTGGCGACGCAGTTCATCGAGTACGTCGAGCTGATGCAGGAGCTGGACCTCGAGGTGGCCAGTGAGTTCCTCGTGATGGCCGCCACCCTGCTCCACATCAAGAGCCGGGAATTGCTGCCGGTGGACCGCCGTCCGGAGGACGATTCCGCCGAGGAGGAAGGCGAGGATCCGCGCTGGGAGCTGATCCGCAAGCTGGTCGAGTACAAGAAGTTCAAGGACGCCGCCGCGCGGCTGCAGGCCATCGAGGAGGAACAGGCCCGGGTTTATGCCCGGCGCGCTCCGCGGCTGGCGTTCGAAACGCCGCCCCCGCCGCTGCAGGTCTCCGTGTTCCAGCTCTTGGAAGCCGTCAACGAGGTCCTCCAGCGGTTCCGGGCCCGGCACGAGGCCAATTTCATCGAGGACGACCCTTGGACCGTCAGCGGCAAGATGGAGGAAATCCGCGCCCGGTTGCGCGAGCGGCCGCGGGTGCGGTTCCGGGATCTGTTCGCCCGCGCCGGCAGCCGCAACGAGGTCGTTGCCACCTTTCTCGCCCTGTTGGAATTGATCCGGCTGCGGGTCGTCACCGCCTTCCAGGAACAGCCGTTCAGCGACATCGAAATCGCCCCGGCCGCCCCCGAACCGGAGCCGCCCCCGGTCGGCGCCGCTGCCGCGTCGGACCAATCCGGGGCCGCCTCCGCCTGAACCCGTCCGCATGGAGCTCCAACGCGTCATCGAAGCCCTGGTCTTTGCCTCGCAGAAGCCGTTGACCGTCGGCGACTTGGTCAAGGTCCTGCGCCTGGCCGGCGAGGCCGACGATCCCGACACCCAGGCCCTCAAGGACACCAAGCCGGCCGAGGTCGAGGCCGCCTTGCGCGAGTTGGCGGCCGCCACCGACGCCGCCGGCCGCAGTTACCGGCTCGTTTGTCTGGGCGGCGCCTGGCAGTACGTCACCCGGCCGGAATTCGCCCCCTGGTTGCAGGCCATGGTCGGCGAACGCCCCCGGCCCGCCCGCCTCTCCCAGCCGGCCTTGGAAACCCTCACCATCATCGCCTACCGCCAGCCCGTCACCCGCGCCGAAATCGAGGAAATCCGCGGCGTCTCCGTGGACGGCGTCATGCAAACCCTCTTGGAACGCGGCCTCATCGAGGTCGTGGGCCGGGCCGAAACCCCCGGCCGCCCCAGCCTCTACGGCACCACCCGCCTTTTCCTCGAAGCGTTCGGCCTGCAGGACCTCTCCGAACTGCCCGCCGCGGACGAACTCCGCCGGTTGGTCGTCGAAACCCCGGCCGAACCGGCGAAAACCCCGACTTCGGCCGGGGAAACCGCGGAAGCCCCGCCGGCCGGGGCCGACACGCCGGCCGACGCGCCCGACAGTGGGCCACCCGCCGAACAGCCGGACGCGCCCGAGCCCGGCTCCGCCGCGGCCGACCCAACCGCGGCCGACGTCGAGCCGGCGCCGGACGCCTCCGCCCGCGAAGCCGGCGAAGCCGGCGAACCCTCCGGTTCCGCCCGTGCCACCCAGCCATGACCATCGAGCAAAGCCGCAAAGCCATCGACCGGATCGACCGGCAGATCATCCGCCTGCTCAACGAGCGGACCCGCCACGCGCTCAAGATCGGCGAGGCCAAGCGCCAGAGCGGGGGTGAGATTTACGCGCCCCACCGCGAGCGCGAGGTGTTGGACCGGGTTTGCGCCCTGAACAA
>RFJD01000254.1 GCA_003695015.1 Verrucomicrobiota bacterium
CCTTCCAGGTCGAGCGCCAGTTGCTGGCCGACGGCGCGGTGCGCGGCTACACGCGCCTTTGGGTGGTTTCTCCGGACCGGCTGGCCGAGCGGGTCTTGGCGGAGCTGGGCGGCGAGGTTCCGGCGCGATTGGGGGAATCGGGCCGGACGATGGTGTTGCGCGCCCTGCTGGGGCGGCTGGAACGGGAGTTGGAGGTATTCGGGGCCGCGGCGCGCCTCCCGGGGCTGGCCCGCCAGTTGAGCCGTGTCCTCCGCGAACTGCGGGACCACCGGGTGACTCCGGCGCGCCTGCGCGAGTTGGCGGCCGAACAACGGCGGTTTGGCGTGCTGGCCGGCAAGCTGCGCGATCTGGCCCGGCTGGCCGAGGCTTTCGACCAATGGGGCCAGGAACAGGGTGTGCGGGACGAAGCCGCTTTGCTGGAGGCGGCGACCCAAACGCTCCGTCGCCATGCGTCCCGCACGCCGTCGCCTTGGGCGGCGGCCTTGTGGCTGGACGGGTTTGCCGAAATGACGCCCCAGGAACAGGACTTGGTGGCGGCGCTGACCTTGGTTTGCGAGCGGGCCACGCTGGCTTTCTGTCTGGACCCGGCGGAGGTCACGGCCGCCGGCGAACGTTCCCCGGAGCGGTGGTTTTCCACCTGGCACGAGACGGGACGGACGTGGCGGCAGTTGTGGGGGCGGATCGAGCGGCTGGGGGCCGGGCGGGTCGAGGTCGAGAGGCTCGATCGCGCGCCGGACCGGGGGAGGTTTGCGGCGAATCCGGCGTTGGCGCATCTGGAACGGTGTTGGGAGACCGCGGAGCCGTGGAAGGGGGAACCGACCGCGGCGGTGCGGTGGATGAGCTGCGCCACGCCGGAGGAGGAGGTGCGGATGGCGGCGCGCGAAATCCGGCGATGGGTGCGCCGCGGCGGACGGTACCGCGAGGTGGCGGTGTTGGTGCGTTCGTTGGAGCCGTACAAGGAGCCGGTGCAGCGGTTGTTCGGGCTGTATGGGATCCCGCATTTCCTGGACAGCCGGGAACCGGTGGCGCATCACCCGCTGGCGGAGCTGACGCGCCGGGCGCTGCGGCTGTGGTCGCACGAGTGGCGGAGTGAGGACTGGTTCGCGCTGCTCAAGACGGGATTGCTGCCGGCGGGTGAGGCCGAGGTGGACGAATTGGAAAACGAGGCCCTGGCGCGCGGCTGGGAGGGGTCGGTCTGGCGGCGGCCTCTCGAGTGTCCGGACCGTCCGGACTTGGCGCGGCGGCTGGAGCCGGTTCGCGCGCGTTGCTCGGCTTTGTTGGAAGGGTTGGGGAAGGCATTGGGCGTCGGATCGGAGACGGGCCCGGCGCCCACGGGTCGGGAACTGGCGGTCGCGTTGCACCGGTTCTGGAAGGAACTGCGGGTGGATGGCCGGCTCGAAGTTTGGGCGGAGGCCGCCGGACGGCTGGGCGCGGGGGCGGGCGGGGCCGTGATGGCGCAGGTCCACCGGAGCGTGTTGGGGGTGATGATCGAATGGCTGCGCGAACTGGCCTTTGCGTTCGGCGAGGAGACGATGCCGTTGCGGGAGTGGTTGCCGGTGGTCGAGGCCGGGTTGGCCGGTCTCACGGTGGGCGTGGTTCCGCCGGCGTTGGATCAAGTGCTGGTGGGCGCGGTGGACCGGTCGCGGAACCCGGAGCTGCGTCTGGCTTTCGTGCTGGGGTGCAACGAGGGGGTGTTTCCCGCGCCGCCCAGGGCGGGGTCGGTTCTGACCGAGGCGGACCGCGAGGCGTTGGCGGCGGCGGGCGTCGAGTTGGGCCCGGATTTGCGGCGTTCCCTGGCGCGGGAGGCGTATCTGGCCTACATCGCCTTCACCCGGCCGAACCAACGCCTCGTGGTGAGTTGGGCCGCCACGGACGAGCAGGGCCGGGAGTTGAATCCGTCGATCTGGGTGGACCGGCTGCGCGGGCTGTTCCCCGGGACGCCGGTGGAGACGTTCGAGGCAGTGGAGCCGGTGCATCCGGTCGAGCTGGGGCCGCGCGTGCTGGCTTGGGCGCGGCGGCGGTTGCTGGCGGGCCGGCCGTTCCCCCCGTGGCTGGAGGGTGCGGAATGGGCGGCGGTGCGGGAGTTGGCCGGGTGGTTGCCGGAACCGGAGGAAAAGCGCGGTCTGAGTCCGGCCGCGGCTGCGGCGCTCCACGGTTCCGGGCCGTTGCAGGTGTCCCCTTCGGCGCTCGAGGACTTTGCCGCTTGTCCGTTCCGCTTCTGGGTGAGACGCGCCCTGCGGGCGAAAGAGAGGCGGGTTTGGGAGACGGACGCCCGGCGGTTGGGCACTTTTGGCCATGAGGTGCTGGCCCGTTACCACCTGAGCCTGGAGGCGCAAGGCCGAAAGTGGCAGGACCTGACGGAGGACGAGGCGGAGGCGTTGGTGCGGGCCAAGGCGGCCGAGGTGGCGGCGGCGATGGAGGAGGGCCTGCTGGAGCGGGATCCGCGGGGACGGCTCGAGTTGGGAAGGTTGACCGGGGACTTGGTGGAACTGGTGCGGGCGACCACCCGATGGCTGCGAGCGGGCGTTTACCCGTGGCAGCCGGCGGCGGTGGAGCTGGCCTTCGGATTCCGCGACGGAAGTCTGCCTCCGTGGCGGGTGCCGCTGCCTTCCGGCGGCGAATTGCTCGTGATCGGTAAGGTGGACCGGTTGGACCTGCGGGAAGATCCGGACGGCGGAGGCTGGCTGGCGTTGATCATCGACTACAAGAGCAGTCCCCGGACCTTGAAGGAAAAGCGCCTCCGCGGCGGGGTGGACCTGCAATTGCCGATTTACCTCCGCGCCGTCGAGATGCTGCCAGTGGGCGAGACCGGAGGTCTGCCGCACTTGGAGGGACAGCCGGTTCGCGGCGCGGGCATGTTTTTCGTCGGACTCCGGCCCAAGGCGGATCAAGCCAAAAGCGGCCGGGCGGCGAGGGACGAAGGGGCGTTGGCCGGCAAACGCTGGCCGCATCGCGGACGTTACGACGCGACGCGGATCACCGAGCCGATGCAGCAGAGCGGGCCGCTGGCCGGGCCGCAGTCGGGCGACTGCATGAGCGAGGCGGCCTTCCGGACGTTGGTGGAGGGGGTGGACGGCGTGTTGGTTCGACTCGGCGAGGCGATTCGCGCCGGGCGGATCGAGGTCGCCCCCTACCGCGAGGGGACGGAGACGGCCTGCGACCATTGTCCGTGCGCCGGGATTTGCCGGATCGATCCTTGGCGGCACACCTTCCGCAGCTTGGGGTCGATTTGGGAACCGGCGGATGTGGCGGACGGCGCCCCGGAACCGGCCGAACCGCCGGAATGGTTCGCCGAATAGTTCGCCGAACAGGCGGGCGGCGGGCCGTGGTTGGAGATTTCGCGGCCGGCCGAACGGCTCACTTGCCGATGCAGAACCGGCTGAAGATCGAGTCCAGCAGCTCGTCGGTGGTGACTTCGCCGACGATTTCGCCCAAGGCGCTCAAGGCGGCGCGGAGGTCCACGGCCACCAGCTCGGGCGAAAGGCCTTGGGTCAACGCCCCGGCGGCCATTTCCAAGGATTCGCGCGCCCGCCTGAGGGCGTCCTGGTGACGCGCGTTGATGGCCACCTCGACCGCCTCGGCATGCACGCCGCCGGACCAGACGACTTCCTGGATGGCCTCCTTGAGTTCCTCGATGCCTTCGCCGGTGAGGCAGGAGACCTCGACCGTCCGGCGGACCCCCGGGATGGCGGGCGGCTGACAACGCCGCGGCAGGTCGGCCTTGTTCAACACCAGCAGGCGCGGCCGGCCGGGAGCGGTTTGAATCCAAGCCTCTTCCTCCGGACTGAACGGCTCGGAGGCGTCCACCACGTGGAGGATCAACTCGGCCGCTTCGAGGGTCCGGCGGGTGCGCTGGATGCCCTCGGCTTCGACCGGGTGCTCGGCGTCCCGCAATCCGGCCGTGTCCACCAGCACGATGGGCAGGCCGCGGATGTTCGCGGTTTCCTCGATGGTGTCGCGGGTGGTGCCGGGCAGCTCGGAAACGATGGCCCGGTCCCGGCCCAACAGGCGGTTCAACAGGCTGGACTTGCCGGCGTTGACCCGGCCCACCAGCGCGGCCCGAATGCCCTGCCGCAAGAGGCGGCCCTCGCGGGCGGTGCTCAACAGCTCCTCGATCCCCCGCCGGCCCGCTTCGAGACGTTCCAAGAGACGGTCGGTCGTGTCCGGGTCGATGTCCTCCTCGGGAAAGTCGATGTGCGCCTCCAGGTGGGCCAGCGCCTGCAGCAGCTCGTCGCGGATGGCGTGAACACGGCGGGACAGGGCCCCCGCCAATTGCTCCTGCGCCGCCGCCAGTGCCAGCTCGGTCCGGGCATGGATGAGGTCGGCCACCGCCTCCGCTTGGGCGAGGTCCAACCGGCCGTTCAGAAACGCCCGGCGCGTAAACTCACCCGGTTCGGCGTGCCGCGCGCCGGCGGCCAACAGGGCTTGCAGGATCAACCGCGCCGGCAGGAGCCCGCCGTGACAGGAGATCTCGACCGTGTCCTCGCCGGTGTAGGAATGCGGCTTGCGAAAGACGGCCACCAACACCTCGTCCGCCGTCCGGCCGTCGTGGACGATCCGGCCGTAC
>RFJD01000255.1 GCA_003695015.1 Verrucomicrobiota bacterium
TACTCGCCCTTCCTGTTCCACGGAGGCGTGCCGGAGAATCCCTGGGACCAGACCGCTCCGCGGGGCAATTGGATGAACGGCGGCCGGCCGACGGCCATCGGCGAGCTGTTCGCCGCCTGGGACGGGGACCGCACCATCCGCGGTTTCACCCCGTACTTCCTCCACTCGCAGGCCACCCGCAAACGGCTGAAGAACGGCGGCGGCTACCGGCTCCAGCCGGGCACCATCCGAGAATCCGGCCCCGACACGCAATTCGTCCTCGTCCCGGCCGGCGACGGAGCCTGGCACATCGTTTCGTTGGCCGACGGCGCCCGCCTCTGGAGCAACGGCTCGGTTCTGCGGCTCGTTCCGGCCGGAGCGGTGGGCGCCGAGGTGACATGGGAAATCCGGCCGGCGGGCAACGGCTGGCACTACATCCAACTGGCCAATGTCGGCTGGCGGCTCCGCTGCGCCGACGTCCTCGACGACGGCACCACCGATCCCGTTGGCGTCCGTTTCGGTCTCGCCAAACCCAACACCGCCAGCGCCGAGACGCGGTTCTTCCTCGTCAAACCCTGGCAGCCGGTCCCCGTCGAGCCGCCCGCCCCGCCGCCCTTCCTCACCGCGGAGAGGGACGGTCCCTCCGTGCGGCTGACCTGGGGCGAATCCCCCTCCGCCGATCGGTGGGCCTACCTGCTGCGCCGGCGGCTCGAACCGGACGGCGAATGGTTGCCCCTGCTTTCGCGGACCAGGGAAACGAGCTTCGTGGACGACCTGATCTTCAGCGGCCAAACCTACACCTACGAAGTCCGCACCATCGACTGGACCGGGCTGGAGTCCACGCCGCGCCGGACGGTCATCGAAATCCCGGTGCCGCCGGTGCGGAACTATGCGTGGTGGGCGGGCGAGGTTTTCGGCCCCGAACCCGGTCCCGAGGCCGACCCGGCGGCCGATCCGGATGGCGACGGACGCCCGAACCTTTGGGAGTACGTGTTGATTACGGACCCGCTGGCGCCGGAGCCCGCGCCTTTCGGCCTGTTCATGGACGAGGTCGGGCGCTTGTTCCTGCGTGTTCGGTTCCGCGAGCGCATGCCGGATTACCGGGTGATTTACGAGTTCAGCCCCCGGCTGGGGCCGGAGGCCGACTGGCAGTCGTTCCGGCCGCTCCTGACCGTGGCGGGCGAGGGGGAGGGCGAACACGTGGTCAGACCGCCGGATTTCGGCACGGGGACCGGGTTCTTCCGGCTGCGGCTCGAACCGCGCCAGACGCCCTGAGCGGCCCGGTCGCGCCGACGGTTGCGCGCCGGGCGAACTGCCGGCATTCTGCCGCCCCATGAACGGTCATTGGCACCAGCGGCACGGCGGGCGCGCCGGCGGGTGGGCCTTGGTTGTGGGTCTGATGCTCGCGGCTTCGGCCGTTCGCGGCGCGGACGAGGGGCTTTTCGCCGACTTCCACACTTCGTTGGGCGATTTCACCTGCCGGCTCGAGTTTGCGAAGACGCCGCGGACGGTGGCGAATTTCGTCGGCCTGGCCACCGGCCGGCGGGCGTGGATGGATCCCGCCACCGGGGCGGTCCGCCGGGCGCCGTTTTACGACGGGCTGACGTTTCACCGGGTGATCGCCGGATTCATGATCCAAGGCGGCTCGCCCAACGGCTTGGGGACCGACGGCCCCGGCTATGCCTTTCGCGACGAGTTCGACCCGGAGTTGCGTCACGACGGGCCGGGGGTGTTGTCCATGGCCAACTCGGGCCCCAACTCGAACGGCTCGCAGTTCTTCATCACCGTGGCGGCCACGCCGTGGCTGGACGGCCGCCACACGGTGTTCGGCCGGGTGGTGGCCGGGATGGAGGTGGTGACCGCCATCAGCCAGGTGGCCACCGACGCGCAGGACCGTCCGGTGGAGCCGGTGGTGATCCGGGGCATCGACATCCGGGCGGTCGGTCCCGCGGCGGAGGCGTTCGACCCGGACGCCCACGGCCTGCCGGTGGTCGAACCGGCGGCCTTGTCGATTCGGCGCGTACCCGGGGGGATCGAGCTGGTTTATCCGGAAAGCCTGTTTGCCCAGCACTACCTTCGGTCCGGCGATCTGGACGGCGCTTGGACGGTCGAACCGCTCGGACTCGATCTGGCGGCGCCGGCCCAAACCAGCCGTCGGTTGGCCGCGGAGGGGCGCGCCCGGTTCTTTGCGTTGACGCGCGTCCGCTATGGCGAATCGACACTGGCGCCGCGGTCGTTGGCCGGCCGGACGCTGACGCTGGTTCTGCCCGGGACGGCCGGCGAGTTGGAGGTTCGTTTCGATGACAGCGGCGGCGGCTCCTACACGCTGGGTGGCGACACCGGGACGGTGGGTGGCTACGTGTGGCTGCAGGAGCCGTGGCGCGGACGGCTCTGGCCGATCGAATTCAGCGGGCTGGTGCCGATGACGTTGCGGCTGGATTTCAGCTCGGAAACGGCGGGGACCTACAGCGGCACGGCCCATGCGGCCACGCCCTTCGCCATCGAGGGGGCATTTCGGTTGGAGGGGCCCTGAGGCCGGGCCGGCGCCTGACGGTGGCGAGCCGGGCAAGGGCCTTGGGGTCCAGTCCTCGCGGCAAGGTCGAGGCGCCCGTTGACGGTCGGGGCGCGGATGATAAGGTGCCCGGCCGGGCGCCGTGGGACCTCGGGCGGAGGCATGGCCGGCGGCGCCGGTTCGATCCAGGTTTTCCGTGCGATGCGCCGCCGTCCTGCCGTGGCATTCGTGTTGGTGACGCTCTTCCTCGACGTGCTCGGGGTGGGGCTGGTCATTCCCATCTTGCCGCGGCTGATCGAGCAGTTGTGCGGGGGCGATCTGCCGGCGGCATCGCATGTGTTCGGTTGGCTGGCGGCGTTGTACTCGCTGATGCAGTTCGGCTTCGCGCCGCTGCTGGGGAGTTTGTCGGACCGGTTCGGGCGGCGGCCGGTGCTGTTGCTCTCGTTGCTGGGGTCGGGCCTGGACTATCTGCTGCTGGCTTGGGCGCCCACGCTGGGGTGGTTTTTCCTGGGGCGGGCGGTTTCGGGCGTCACCGGCGCGAGCATCACCACCGCCAGCGCCTACATCGCGGACGTGACGCCGCCGGAGCGGCGGGCCTCGACGTTCGGGCTGTTGGGGGCGACGTTCGGGCTGGGGTTCATCGCGGGGCCGGCGGTGGGCGGGTTGTTGGGGGATCTGGGCTTGCGGCTGCCGTTCCTGGTGGCGGCCGGGTTGACGCTGTTGAACTGGCTCTACGGGTTGTGGGTGTTGCCCGAATCGTTGGAGCGGAAGCATCGCCGGGCGTTTTCCTGGAAGCGATCCAACCCGGTGGGCGCACTGTTGGCGTTGCGGCGCTATCCGGTGGTGCTGGGGCTGGCGGCGGTGTTCTTCCTGCTGCATCTGGCGCAATCCTGCCTCCACAGCACGTGGGTGCTCTACACGGGATACCGGTACGGGTGGACGGTCGGGGAGACGGGCCTGTCGCTGGCGGTGGTGGGGGCCTCCGCCATGATCGTCCAAGGCGGGCTGGTGCGGGTGATCGTGCCGCGGATCGGCGAAGCGCGGGGGATCCGGTGGGGGTTGACGATCAGCATGCTGGCGATGGCGGGATACGGGTTGGCGACGGAGGGGTGGATGATCTACGCGATCCTGGTCGTGGGGGCGTTGGGCGGGATCGCCGGGCCGTCGGCGCAGGGGCTGATTTCGCGCCGGGTGGCGCCGAACGAGCAGGGGGGCGTGCAGGGGGCGTTGTCCAGCTTGGCCAGCGTGGCGGGGATCGTGGGGCCGCCGGTGGCGGCGGGGTTGTTCGGCTACTTCGTCCGACCGGACGCGGTGGTGCATCTGCCGGGGGCGCCGTTCTTCCTGGCCTCCGGCTTGATCGCGGTGGCGCGGTGGGTGGCGGGCCGGGTTCTCCGGGGCGAAACCGCGGGCCGGGGCGAGCCGTCGGCGGCGTCGGCCGTCACAGGCCGCTCGGATGATCCAGAAACACCCAAGGCAGTTTGAACTTCCGGGAGAGATGGGCGGCCAAGGCTTTGACACCGAAGGTCTCGGTGGCGTAGTGGCCGGCGTAAAGGACGTTGATCCCGAGATCCTCCGCCAGGCCGTGGGTCCAATGCGGGCCCTCCCCGGTGATGAACGTATCCACGCCTTCCTCGGCGGCCTGGCCGAGGTCCTCGCCCGCCGCGCCGCTGACGATGCCGATGCGGCGGCAGGTGGCCGGCCCGCCGGGCAGGAGCCGGACCGGTCCGCCCACGGCCGCCTCGAGTTTCGCCACGAGACGGTCGCGCGCGATGCGGGTGGCGATGCGCCGTCCCAGGTGGACGCCCCGGGAGAAAAAGAAGGGTTCGGTGCGGGAGAAGCCGAGGGCCCGGGCGAGCTGGACGTTGTTGCCGTAGCGCGGATGGGCGTCGAGCGGCAGGTGGGAGCTGTACACCGCGAGGTCGTGGTCGAGCAACAACCGCAGGAGCGAGTAGCGGCGTCCGGTCCAAGGGAACGAGCCGTTCCAGAACAGGCCGTGATGGACCAGCAGCAGATCAGCGCCGGCTTCGACGGCCATTTGGATGGTGGTGTGGGTGGCGTCCACGGCGGCGGCCAGGCGGCGGACACGGCCGCGGTTGGCGACCTGGAGGCCGTTGGCGGCGGCGGGCCAGTCCTGGCAGCCTTCCAGGCGCAGCAGGCGGTCGCAGTAGGCGGTCAGTTCATCGAGGCGGACGGCGGCCATGGCAGGAGCAAAGCAAAGACTTGCATCCGTGGCCAAGCGGCTTTTGATAGCGTCTTTCGATGGCCGCCCGCCGCGGGCGCGGGTGCGGATCGGGGAGAACCGGGCCATCGCAACCAGAACCACATCCTGAGCCGGACCCGACCGGTTTTGTGAGAGGCATGAACGACACGAGCACGAATCCGGGCTGGGACATCCAGGCGGCGCGCGAGTTGTACCACATCGATCGCTGGGGCGCGGGTTACTTCGACATCGATCCGCAGGGGCGGGTGGTGGCCCACCCGACGCCCGGCAAGGGCCCGCCGGTGGTGTTGACGGAGTTGGTCAAGGAGGCCCGGGACCGGGGCCTGCGGCCGCCGTTGTTGATCCGGTTTCAGGACATCGTCCGGCACCGGGTCGAATCCATCAACCGCGCCTTTGCCGCCGCCATCCAGGATTGCGAGTACACCGGGCGCTATCGCGGCGTCTTCCCGGTGAAGGTCAACCAGCTCCGGGAGGTGGTCGAGGAGATCCTGGACGCCGGCAAGCCGTTCGGCTTCGGGCTCGAGGTCGGCAGCAAGCCGGAGTTGTTCGCCGCCCTCGCGCTCCAAGAGGAGGAGGGCAGCCTTATCGTTTGCAACGGCTACAAGGACACCGCCTTCATCCGGATGGCCCTGATGGGCGTCAAGCTCGGCAAGGAGGTCATCCTGGTGGTCGAGAAACTCGAGGAACTGCGGCGCATCCTCGAACTGGCCGCCGAATGCCACGTCCAGCCGCTGGTCGGATTGCGCGTCCGGTTGCTGAGCAAGGGCGGCGGCCGTTGGGCCGCCAGCGGCGGGGAGGACGCCAAGTTCGGGCTGAGCACGATGGAGCTGTTGGTGGCGCTGCGGATGCTGGAGCAGGCGGGATTGAGGGACTCGCTCCGGCTGGTGCATTTCCACATCGGCTCCCAGGTGCCGGACATCCTCCAGATCAAGAAGGCCGTCCAGGAGGCCGCCCGTTTCTACGCCAAACTGCGGAAGAAAGGGTTCCCGGTCCGCTACCTGGACGTCGGCGGCGGGCTGGGCGTGGACTACGTCGGCAGCCGCGCGCCCACGGAGAGTTCGACCAACTACAACCTCCAAGAGTACGCCAACGACGTGGTGTACTACGTGGGCACCGTCTGCCAGGACGAGGGCGTGCCCCATCCGGATCTCATCAGCGAAAGCGGCCGGGCCATCGTCGCCCACCACTGCGTGCTGGTGGTCGAGGCCTTCGGCTCCATCGCCAAGACCGAGGCGCCCCCCGGCCTCCTGGAGTTCGGGCCGGACGAACATCCCCTGGTGAAGGAGCTGATCGAAATCCGCGACAACCTCCCGCAACTCAACGTGCTGGAGGCCATCCACGACGCCATCGAGCGGCGGGACGACGCCCAGGCCATGTTCACCCTCGGCATGCTCGACCTCGAGGAAAAGGCCAAGATCGAGCACCTCTACTGGGAGATCGCCGACCGCGTGGTGCGGCACTTCAAGTCCCACCGCTACATTCCCGAGGAAATCCGGCGGCTGGCCAGCAGTCTGGGTGAGCAATACCTCTGCAACTTCTCGGTGTTCCAGTCCCTCCTGGACCACTGGGCCTTGGGGCAATTGTTCCCCATCATGCCCATCGAGCGGCTCGACGAACGTCCCACCCGCGAGGCCACCTTGGTGGACATCACCTGCGATTCCGACGGCCAGGTGACCCAGTTCATCGAGTTGGAGGAGCCGCGCGACACCCTGCCGCTTCATGCCCTGGGGCGCAACGGCAACGGCGAGGCCGAGCCCTACCTGCTGGGCTTGTTCCTCACCGGGGCCTATCAGGACATCATGGGCGACCTCCACAACCTCTTCGGCCGCGTCCACGAGATCCATGTGTTCCTCGATCCCGACGAGGACTGCGGCTACTACATCGAGGAGGCCATCGAGGGAACCTCGATCCTCCAGGCGCTCACCGCCGTCCAGTACGACGAACGGGAGCTGAAGAAGCAGATGAAGCTGCAGATCGACCGCGCCATCAAGTCCGACCGCCTCAAGCCCTCGGAGGGGATGCGCTGGCTGGACGAATACGACCGCGGCCTGCGGGAGTACACCTACCTGAAGCTTTGAACGAAGTCCCGGCCGGCGGCATGACAGAGCCACGCAGTCCCCACCCCGCCAACCCCGGCCCGCCCGCCGGCGAGCGTCCGCTGACCGGGCCGGAACGGCGCCGGGTGGTGCGCGCCTTGGCCGGTTTGTTCTGGGGATTGCCGCTGGCGTTGGTCACCGGTGTCCTGACCGCGCGGACGCCGCTTCTGGGCGAACTGCGGTTCGGCCCCGCGCTGCTGGCCTGCGGGTTGGTCGCTTGGTCCTGCCATTTGCTGGCGGCAGTCCGGACCGACGAACCCCACTGGCAGGCGCGAATCGAGGGCGCGCGCGTGCTGGCGGTGATCCTTTGCGGCCTGGCGCCTTTCCTGCACTGGTTCCAGCTCGCCCCGGCGCATCTGCATTACGCCGGCTGCGCCTTCGGGTTTCTTTTGGCGGGGTTGTGGTTGCTGGCCCGGATCAGCGGCGTGTTGGTGACGCTGGCCGGTTGGATCGAGCCGGACCGCCTCGAATCCGAAGCCCGCCATTTCCGCGGCGTGGTGTTGCCGTTGCTGGGCGGCGTGTTCGTGGTCTCGCTCGGCTGGGTGGTGTTGAACCACTCCCCGCTCGGCCCGCGGGCCCGGGCCAGCCTGGTGCCGTTGTTGGTCCGGGTGGACCTGACTTCGCTGCTGATGTTGGTGGCCGCCGTCGCCCTCAACATGGCCATGGCCTGGAAGCTGAAGGACGCGGTCCTGGAGGAGGTCTTCGAGGAACCGCCGGCAGAACCCGCCGCCCAAGCCGACGGGGTGGCTGCGGCCGCCGCCGACCCGCAACCTGCTTCGGCGGATCAGGCCGCGGACCCTGCGCCGGAATCCTGAGGCGGGCCCGGCGCTCAACCGCCTCCCGCCGGCAGCCCGAAGGCCGCGGCGTCGCCCAGGAAGTCGTCCGCCATGCCGGTCAGCGCCTCTGGCGGGATGGGGAGGTACTTGCCGGACGCGGTGGCGCGGGGCCGGCCGTCGGGCCCGGTCAACTCGGCGGCCGCCTCGAACAGCCGCTGGCGGCGGTTGGCGGTGAGCCGGGCCCGGACGGTGAGCGTTTCCCCCGGGCGGACCGGCGCCAAGTAGCGCACGGTCATTTCCGCGGCATAGCAAAAGCGTTGCGAGGCCACCGCACAGGCCCAGGTCATGGCCTCGTCCAGCACCGTGGCGCTCAGGCCGCCGTGGACCACGCCCTTGTAGCCGGCGAACTCGGGCCGGGGCGTCCATTCGGCCCGGACTTCGCCGTTTTCCCGGCGAAAGGCCAGCTTCAGCCCGGCCGGATTCCCGACGCCACAGACGAAACAGCCGCGCGAGCGGAGCAACGGTTCGCTCATGCCGCCAAGGGTAGGGAATCGCTCCTTGCCGCGTCAGGCCAAACCGGTGATTAATGGCCCGGTTCCGCTCGTCCATCACGTCCGGAACCGCGAATCCGGACCGCCGGTCTTCGCCAGCAGCATGAGCCCCGCCGACCCCAGTCCGGTCACCCGCCAGGGCGCCTCCCCCCGCGAGGCGCCCGCTGACGGCGTGCGGGGCCGGGTGACGGTGGACGGCAAGTTCTTCCGGCTCGACGGCCGCAAGTTCCTCGTCAAGGGCGTGGCCTACGGGCCGTTCCGCGCCGGGGACGGCACGGCCGGTTTCGCCGACCGCGACCGCACGCGACGGGATTTCGCAATGATCCGCGAGTTGGGCGCCAACGTCCTGCGGGTTTATGCGGTGCCGCCGACCTGGTTCCTGGACGAAGCCCTCGAAGCCGGCCTGCGCCTGCTGATCGACGTGCCCTGGCACCAGCAGGCCTGTTTCCTCGAAACCGAGGAGCGCCGCCGTGCCGCCCGCCAAGCCGTCCGCCGCGCCGCCGAGGAATGCGCCCGCCACCCGGCCACCTTCGCCCTCTGCGTGGCCAACGAAATCCCCCCCGACATCGTCCGATGGCACGGACCCCGGGCCGTCGAGGCGTTCCTCGAGGAACTCATCGAGCTGGTCAAACAATCGGATTCCGACTGCCCCGCCACCTACGGCAACTTCCCCTCGACCGAGTTCCTGCAGCCGCGCGAAGCCGACTTCGTGATGTTCAACCTCTACCTGCGGCGGCGGGCCGATTTCGAAAACTACCTGGCCCGGCTCCAGATGCTGGCCGACACCCGGCCGCTGGTCATCGGGGAACTGGGGGTGGACGTCCTCCGGGAAGGCGAGGCCGCCCAAGCTGGGCGGTTGGCCGGCCAAATCGAGGCCGCCTTCCAAGGCGGCGCGGCCGGGGCGATCGTCTTCCGGTTCACCGACGAATGGCACCGCGGCGGCCGGGAGGTGACCGATTGGGCCTTCGGCCTGACCACCCGGGAACGCGCGCCCCGACCCGCCTTCGCCGCCGTGCGCGAGGCTTTCGCCCGGGCGCCCCGGCTGTTGGAGGGGCCGGTGCCCCGCGTCTCGGTGGTCGTCGCCGCCTACAACGCCGCCCGCACCTTGCCGCATTGCCTCGGCGCCCTGACCCGCCTCCGCTATCCCGACTACGAAGTAATCCTCGTGGACGACGGCTCGACCGACGCCACGCCGGACCTGGCCCGGGATTACCCCGGCATCCGCTACTTCCGCCACGAGCGGAACCTGGGCCTTTCCGCCGCCCGCAACCGGGGCATCGAGCTCGCCACCGGGGAGATCGTCGCCTTCACCGACGCCGACTGCCGGCCGGACGAGGACTGGCTGCAGTACCTGGTTCACGACCTCCTGAAGCTGGGCGTCAGCGGCATCGGCGGACACAACCTGCTCCCCCCGGACGACTCCGCCGTGGCCGCCGCCGTCATGGCCGCGCCCGGCGGCCCCCTCCACGTGATGCTGGACGACCGCCTCGCCGAACACGTCCCCGGCTGCAACATGGCCTTCTGGCGCTCGGCCCTCGTCGAGGTCGGCGGATTCGACCCCCTGTTCCGCCGGGCCGGCGACGACGTGGACCTCTGCTGGCGGCTGCAGGCCCAGGGGGCGCGGATCGGCTTCAGCCCGGGCGGTTTCGTCTGGCATTACCGGCGTTCCACCCTCCGGGCCTACCTGCGGCAGCAGCACGGCTACGGGGAGGCCGAGGCCTGGCTCGAACGCAAACACCCCGGGCGGTTCAACCGCTTCGGCGCCAGCCGTTGGCGCGGTCGCATCTACGGCGGCGCCCCCTTCGTCTCCCTCCCCGGCCGCCCCATCATCTATCACGGCCGCTACGGCGCCGGATTGTTCCAGACCCTCTACGGCACGGACGCCTCCGGCCTGCTCGCCCTGGCCACGTCGCTCGAATACCACGTCCTGGTCGAGCTGCCGCTCTTGGTGTTGACGGTGGTCTTCCGCTGGCTCTGGCCCCTGGCCATGGGTGCGGTCGCCCTGCCCCTGCTCGTCAGCTTCCTTGCCGCTCGCCAGGTCCGGCTCCCCCGCCGCAAACGCCGCTTCTGGTCCCGCCCCGTGGTGGCCCTCCTGTTCTACCTCCAGCCCATCGTCCGCGGCTGGGCCCGCTACCAGGGCCGCCTTTTCCTCGGCCAGACCCCCAGGCGCGTCCGGTTGGACTTCCGCGCCCTCACCGAACACCGACCCGAGGATGAGCGGGGACAACTCGCCTTTCTGGCCCCCGCCGGCCTCGACCGACTCACCTTCCTCCAAACCGTCCGAACCCGCCTTGAAACCGACGGCTGGCGCGTCCGGCCCGACGCCGGCTGGAGCCCCTTCGACCTCGAAATCTACGGCAGCCACTGGAGCAAACTCCAACTGACGACCGCCGCCGAATACGAGCCGGACGGCCGGCCCTGGATTCGCTGCCGCCTTCGCACCGCCGCCACCCTGCCCGGAAGGCTCGTTTTCTGGGCGTTGTGCGGCCTGGCCTTGGTGGGGATCGGCTTGGTCCGGGGCGAACCCGGCCCCGCATGGTTCGGATGCCTCCTCCCGGTGGCTTGGACCCTCTGGCTCCGGCGCGACCAACGGGCCTTGCGCCGGCAGGTCGCCGTCTTCCTCCGCCGGGTGATCGAGACCCTGACCCCGCCTCCGCCGCACCCGTAAGCCGCATCCCCCGACCCCGGCGTCGGCCCGTCACCCGCGCCCTGTAGGCCGGGTCCCCTGACCCGGCGTTCGCATCGCCAACCCCGACGCCGCGTGGGGGCACGCGGCCTCCATCACGCCTCCCCGGTCGTTCCCCCTGCTGGCCGCGTCCCCCGACCCGGCGCCCCCCCTTCAACTCATCACCCTTCAACTCTTCAACCCGTCA
>RFJD01000256.1 GCA_003695015.1 Verrucomicrobiota bacterium
CGAAGAAGCCGATGACCGCCCCGGGCTTCCGGGAGGAAACCAGGAAATCGATGTCCCCAATGGTCTCGCGCCAGCGGCGCAGGCTGCCGGCAATGCTGCAGCGGATGACCTCGGGATGGGCCCGCAATTCCTCGAGCAGCGGCTCGGCCACCGCCAGGGCGTCGCTCAACAGGTGCCGGGAAGCGTAGCGCCGTTTCAGTTCGATGCCCTCGAGAATGCGCGCTTGGGATTTTTCCCCGAAACCGGGAAGCCCGGCCACCCGGCCCTCCCGGCACACCGCCTCGAGTTTCTCGAGCGAATCCACCCCCAGCTTGTCGTGGAGCGCCTTGACCTTCTTGGGTCCCAACCCCGGCACCTCGAGCAATGCGACCAGCCCCGGCGGCAGCGAGGCTTTCAGTTCCTCGTAGTAGGGCAGCCGGCCGGTGGTGACCAGTTCGGTGATCTTTTCCTGCAGGGCTTGGCCGATCCCCTTCAACTCGCCCAGCCGCCCCTCGGCCACCAGTTTCTCCAAGGGCTCGGTCAGGGATTCGATGGTGCGGGCCGCGTTGGCATACGCGCGGGTCTTGAACGGGTTTTCCCCCTTCAACTCGAGCAACTGGCCGATCTCCGCCAGGATTGCCGCGACCTGTTCCTTGTCCATGCCCGGCAGTATGTGCCGGCGGGTGCGGCGCGCAAGCGGGAAGCCGGCGGCGGCCTGAGCCCGCCACCCGGCCCGTGTCGCGGCCGAAAAAAAACGGCGTTGCCGCCGGGGCAACGCCGCTGAATCCCAACCCGATCGACGCCGGGATCAGACGTCGCTGTACAGGAAGAACTCGTACGGATGCGGCCGCAGCCGGATGGCGTCCGCCTCGGCCCGTTTCTTCGCGACGTAGTTCTCGATGAAGTCCACGGTGAAGACGTCGCCTTTGGTGAGGAACTCGTGGTCCTTCTCGAGGGCGGTCAGGGCGGCGTCCAGGCTGCCCGGCACCTGCGGCACCTTGGCCAGTTCCTCCGGCGGCAGTTCGTAGAGGTTCTTGTCCATGGGCTCGCCCGGATCGATCTTGTTGAGCACGCCGTCCAGACCGGCCATCAGCAGGGCCGTGAAGGCCAGGTACGGGTTGGCCGAGGGATCCGGGGGACGGTACTCGATGCGCTTGGCCTTCGGGCTCTGGCTGTAAGTGGGGATGCGGACGGCGGCCGACCGGTTGCGGGCGGAGTAGGCCAGGTTCACCGGGGCCTCGTAGCCGGGCACCAGCCGTTTGTAGGAGTTGGTGGTCGGGTTGCAGAAGGCGCACAGCGCCGGAGCGTGCTTGAGCACGCCGCCGATGAAGTTCATCGCCACCTGGCTCAAGCCCGCATAACCGTTGCCGGCGAAGAGCGGAGTGTCGCCCTTCCACAGGCTGATGTGGGTGTGCATGCCGCTGCCGTTGTCGCCGAACAACGGCTTGGGCATGAAGCAGGCATATTTGCCGTGCCGGCGGGCCACGTTGCGGACCACGTACTTGTAGAGCATCATGTTGTCCGCCGTCTTCAACAGCGGGCCAAACCGGAAGTCGATCTCCGCCTGGCCGGCGGTGGCCACCTCGTGATGGTGGCACTCGATCTGGATGCCCAGATCCATCATGGTCAGCACCATCTCACTCCGGAGATCTTGGAACTGATCCAGCGGGGGCACCGGCAGGTAACCCTCCTTGTGGCGGATCTTGTGCCCCAAGTTGGGCATCTCATCGGCGCCGGTGTTCCAGATCGCCTCGATGCTGTCCACCGTGTAGAAGCTGGTGTGGCTCTTGGTGTCGAACTGGACGTTGTCGAAAACGAAGAACTCCGCCTCCGGTCCCAGCACGGCCACATCCGCCAGCCCGGTGGACTTGAGGTATTGTTCGGCCTTGACCGCGATGCCGCGCGGATCCCGGCTGTAGGGCTCCAACGTGCCGGTCTCGGCAATCGTGCAGGTCAGACTCAGGGTCGGCACCGCGCAAAACGGATCGATGAACGCGGTGCTCGGATCCGGGATCGCCAGCATGTCGGAGGCTTCGATCGATTTCCACCCCCGGATCGAGGAGCCGTCGAAACCGAACCCTTCCTCGAAGGACGCCTCGGTCAGCTCTTGGATGGGAACGGTGAAGTGCTGCCAGGTGCCGAAGGTGTCCACGAACTTGATGTCCACCAGCTTGGCCCCGGACTTCTTGGCCATTTCAATGACTTCTTTGGGTGTGCTCATTTCTGTTGTTGTCTCGGTTGTCGGAATTCGATACGCATTGGCACTGCGTTCAACGACCTTTCGCAGGTCTTTCGGACGCCGGCCGCGCTGCGCTTCGGAACTGCCCTTCCCGTGCAGCGCGGTCGTTTGCTTCAAACTCTGCCCCTCAAAGGGCCTTTTCCTCCTGCTCGCCGGTCCGAATCCGGACCGCCGTCTGCACCGGCAGCACGAACACCTTGCCGTCGCCGATCCGACCGGTGCGGGCCGCCTTCACGATGGCCTCGACCGCCGCCTCGCAGTGCTCGTCGTCCACCACGACCTCGATCTTGATCTTGGGGACGAAATCCACCGTGTACTCGCTGCCCCGGTAGATCTCCGTGTGCCCGCGCTGACGCCCGAAGCCCTTGACCTCGCTGACGGTCATGCCCGCCACGCCGATCTCGCCCAAGGCGTCCTTCACCTCTTCGAGCCGGAACGGTTTGATGATGGCCTCGATTTTCTTCATGCCTGATCCACGCCCTGTCCCCTCGGAAACCCCGGCACGAAGCCCGGGAGCGCAAGGCGGCCGCGCCAAAGCAGCCTGCGTGCCAACCGTTGGTCCCCCTCTTGTCGGATGCGCCACAACCCGCTCGACACCAAGTGGATACGAATTCACAACAAATCCGGAGCCGGGCACGCGGCTGTGGCGTTTTGACCACCATGTTCGAGAACGGCCAGCGGTGGCGGTTTTTGTTCACCCGCCCGCCGCCACGCTCATCCGGCCCCGGGCGGCCGTCTCGAGGGCCTTGCGCCGCCATCCGACCAATCCCATGGCTGTCGCCGCCCTCAGACCTCCCGCCAGAAAGACCGGGCGCAGTTCGTCGGTCCAGATCGAGGTCAGGAGGGTGGCCACGGCGCTCGCAAACAACGGCCCCAGCCCCAGTCCACAGAAGGCCAGCAGGGTCTGGGCCGTCGATCGCACCTCGCGGCCGGCCAGGCTGTTGGCCAGCAGGCTCACGCCGGTGTGGTGAAACACCACGACCATGGCCACCAACAGGTAGCTGCCCACCAGCAGCCAGAGCGCGTCGGTGGCGGCATACACCAGGTGCCGGACCACCAGCGCCAGGCCGCCCAAGAGGATGATCGACGTCAGCGCATGCCGCCGGAGCAAAGCCGCCTGCCACTGGAACAACACGATCTCGAAAATCACCCCCACCGCCTGCACCGGCCCGATCCATGGCCGCGGCACGCCGCGTTCCTCCAGAAAGGGCGGGGCGTAATAAACGACCATCATGAACGCCCCGGACATGAAGAACATCGACCCCAGCAGCACCACGTAGTCCCAATTGCCCAACAACCGCCGCAACGCCGGGCCGTAGAGTCGCGGCGTCAACGGCCCACCCGACGCCCGGCCGCCCTGCTCCGCCCCGGTCCGCCGCCCCCGCGCACCCGGTTCGGTATGGGGCAGGCAGAAACTGTAAGCCGCCATTGCCAAAGCCAGTCCCATCGCGAGATGGACGCAGAAGCCCAATCCCGCGTCGGGTTGCCACGCCGTGTGCAAGGAGATGGGCAGAAACGGCAGAATCCAGCCGAGCGACCCCCAGGCCCGCAGTCGGGGAAACTCCTCCTGCGGCCGCGCCAAGTGATGGAAAGCCAGCGAGTTGGTCAGCGTGAAGATCGGGTTGAGACAGGCGCTGAACACCGTCCACGCC
The DNA here is from genome assembly GCA_003695015.1 of Verrucomicrobiota bacterium. Lineage (GTDB taxonomy): Bacteria > Verrucomicrobiota > Verrucomicrobiia > Limisphaerales > J093 > J093. The sequence goes on from RFJD01000256.1 coordinate 3,871, forward strand.
AGCAACATCCCGGTCACCCCGGGCTGTCGGTCGAACACCCACAACGCGGCGGCCCCCACCAGGTTCAACACGAAGAACACCCGGTTCAACGGCAGGAACCGGTCCGCCAGATACCCCCAGAAAAACGGGGCCACCAGCATGGCGCACGAGCCGGCCACGAAAAGCCAGCTCGCCTGCTCGTAGCTCAGCCCCCGGTCCCGCAGCAACATCGTGACAAACGGCAGAATGCTGCCGTTGACGGCGAACTGCAGCAGCATCGCCCCCACCAGCAAGCGCCGCCTTCCCGGCGGCGTCTGCGTCCCGCCGCCAGGCTGCCCTGATCGAACCGTTTGCGTCACCTCGCCGGCCACGCCCGCCAGCGTAGCCCCGTCCCTCCCCGCCTTCCCATCCGAAACCCATCCCGTGCTCCAGCAGGGTTCCGAACCGTCCCTCCTGTCCGACCATCTGCCGGCGGCCTTTGCCCACCGGCCGGGCGGCGCCCGGATCACGAAGGCCGCCGGCCAGCCCGGCGGACCCGGACCGATTCCTCGAGGCCCACAAGGCGCATGGGCGCGACCCGGCAATCTCGGAAGGTCTGGTCGCGAACCGATGGCGTCTTGATTCGCACCCGGGAGGGCCGAAAACCGTCCTCGGGATGGCCCGCACTTCGCCCCGCGGCCTCCGCCCACGTCAGTCCCTGAG
>RFJD01000257.1 GCA_003695015.1 Verrucomicrobiota bacterium
ACCGGCGCCCAAAGCCGGAGGTCGGACGATTGCTCGACGCCGACCCGCCCGCCCGGAACGACGTTCAAGGTCACCACCACCGCGGCCGGATCGCCCTCGACGGACTCGAGGCTCAACGGCGGCCGCAGCGGCCGGCCGGTGACGTGGATGTCGTCCAACCGCAGGAACGCCCGCGGACCGGACTCCCCGCCCGGCAGGTAGTAGTATTTCCAGCGGAGTTGGACGAGGGGCTGGTCGGCGGTTTCCGCGGGCAGGGTCAGCGGCCCGAAGCGGACATAGTCGCCGGCCACGGGCGAGCGGACGTACTCGACCGGCAGGCCGTTTGGGTCGAGGACATCGCGGAAGGGACCGGTGTCGCCGAGGCGGTACTGGAGACGGATGGCGTAAGGGCGGCGGTTCGGTTCGATCGTCCCGCCGAGCCATTGGACGGTGATGTTGGTCATGCCGGAGGTTTGCAGGGCCAGGCGGAGTTCGCCCACATAGCCGGCACCCGGGTCCTCCTGCGGATTGCTGGTGTTGATGAAGCCGATGCCCCGCTCGTCCAAACCCACGATCCGGCTGCGGCTGTCGAGGTCGTAGGGCAGAGCCCAGAGCGACTCCATCTCGACCTCCAGCGTCGGGTCCCGCTGCGCCGTCTGGCGGAACTCGGCCGAGGGCGGATACACGCCGGCGGGCGTGTCCTCGGAAAACGCCTCCAAACGATAATCGCCCCGCCACAACGGATGGGGCCGGGGCGAGTATCGGGCGGGATCCCACGCCTCCTCGTCTTCGAAAACCGCCGTCAACCGAAGGTCGTCCTGGGGCTCGACCTCGATCCGCGTGCCGGTCTGCGCCGTGCCTTCCCAGCCGCCCAGCCGCGCGCCTGCGGCCGGTTCAGCCCGCAGTTCGAGCCGCACGCCGGCCGGCCAGGCGAACGTCCACGGCAGCCGGTCCATGGCCACCGGTTCCCGGCCCAGCCACAATTGGCCGCGCCGCGGGTGGCGGGCATCCAGCGTGATTTCGACCACGCCCGGCAACCCGAACGCCTCCACCAAATGACCGCGCACCAAGTCCGGCCGGGCCCGGGCGAAGGCGCGAAGTTCGTCCACGTAACCCCGCCAAGCGGCCATGTCCGGCAACGGTCCGGTCGGCGGATCGGGTTCGTCCTTCCATCGCTCGATCTGCCGGGGCATCTCCGGCGCCAGGCGCGCCTCCCAGGCATCGATGGCCGCGATCACCCGGCCGGGGTCGAACCGGGTGACCAGCAGCGTGGCGATCCGGTTCAGGAACGCCGCCCGGCCCTCGGGGTTTTCCAGCAGCTTGCGGAACAACAGGGTCGAACGGCCGCCCAAACGCCCCAGCGGCTTGGGCGTCATGGCCCGGACCAGCGTGTTGTCGGTCAGGACCTCCTCCTTGGAATGAAAGGCGCTGTCCAGGTCATTGAGAATCCAGCGCCATTTGCCGTCGGGCCGGCGGGATCGCCAACAACGGACGTTGTGGTCGGGCCAGTCCGTGTTGGCCACGATGATTTCGGCGCTGACCCAGTCCAAGAAGTTGTCCAAGTCCACCCGGCGGAGGAGTTCGGCGTAACCGGCGGGATCGGCCAGCGAGGCCTGATCGATGAAATCCGCCAGCTCTTGGAAAGCCCGGAAGTCCCCCTCCAGCACGATCATGTCGTTCTCGATCAGATCGACGGCCTCTTCCTCCGCCTCACCGGGGTAATGGCTCGCGAGGTAGTCGTCATCGATACGTTCGCGGAGGTTGAGGATCCCCCAATAACGGCTGTTCAGGAACACGTGGGCGGGGCGGAACGCCTGCCCGGGAACCGCCGATCCGGCCATGAGGTCGTGCAGGAAGCCGTCGCGGATCCGGGCGTAGAAGCGGTCGTTGCTCGAATTCCGCAGAATCAGCGAGTCGAACTCCTCCACCGGCAGGTGGGGAAAGACCCGCCACCGGATGCGTCCCTCGCCGTAGCGGCCGCGGGCGCGAAGGGAAAAGGACTTCTGGGCGGCCGTCCGGGACCAGGCGCCTTGGATCTTCAAGCCCACCAGACCGTGGTCGAGCACCCGGCCGTCCGGCTCGACGAGATGGAACCGCGCCGGGCGTTCCCAATCGCGCCAAAAGTTCGCCCCGTAGTAGGGCGGCACGGTCGAGGCGTTGGTGCCGGTGACGTACATGCCGCGCGTCGAATCGAACAGCCACTCCGGCGGCAGCCCCAGCGAAACCACCGGAAGCCGGGTCTCGAAGCCGGGCAGGAAGAACCGGGCGGCCACCGGTCCCGGCAATGAACCGGGCCGAACGGCCACCGCCTGCACCAGCGTCGGTTCCTCCAGCGAGAACGGCCCTTCGTACCGGCGGGCGCCGGTGGGCTGGCGGGTCAGTTTCCCGCTCCGGTCCCAAAGGACTTCGCCGCCGTAGGCCAGAAACGTCATGCCGGTGATCGGGCGTTCCGGCCCCAGGCCCACCGCCTCCGCCGGCACTTCCAGCCGCGTCCACACCCCCGGCTCGGGCAACGGCCCCATGAACCGCCGGCCCGCGGTGTCCGGCGCGCCGTGGTTGATCAGGTTCTCGCCCCAATAGGCGCGGTGTTCGGTCGAGCCGTCATACCAAGCCAGCATGATCTCCCGGGGCGGCGCTTGGGGCGAAAGCCGCACCCAGGTCGTCAGCACGTCCCCTTCGAGCAGCTTCAGGCTGTAGGTCGCACCATAGAAAAGATGGTACCGCAAGCCGTCATCCGGCGGGGACCGGTGCGCCAGTCGCCCGCCGTCCCAGCCGGCTTCGACCCACTCCCAACCGCCGCCTTGGTCCACAGCCGTGCGCGCGCCCTCGGGGATGCGGTCGTCGGCCCAAACCACTTCCACCGGCTCTTCCAACGGCGGCGCGGGCGGAGTGCCGTCCAGCGTGTAGTAGATCGCCGCCTCCGGGTCGAACGTGCCGAGGGTCACTTCGATGGGACCGTCGGCACGAACTTCGACCGGCCGGATGGTCACCGCCGGACCGACCCCGGCGTAAGCGCGGGCATTCGGCAGACCGGGCGTCGGCCCGGCAAAGGCCGCCTGTTCGCCCAACGCCCCTTCGGTTTCCGGATGCCCCCACGAAACGCCGGCTGGCAAAGCCGGATACTCGAGCCGGTCGGCCAGCCGCCCGTTCGCGTCGGCCAGCGTGATTCGCCCCCCATCACGAGGCAGGCGAAAGTTGGTGTGCCCCGGCGCGGGCGGCAGGCCCCACTTGGCCCGCAGCCAGTCGCGCACCGCCGCCATTTCTTCGTCGGTCAGCGCCTGCTCGAAGACGAGGACCTCCGCCACGTCCCCGGCGAAGGCATAGCCGGGCTTAAGCAAACCGGTGGCAAGCGCGTTGGCCCGGACCGGCCCCAAGCTGCGGAGTTCCACCACCGCCCACCGCTCCGGCAACGGCGCGGCCGTGGGATCGACCGCCTCGCCGTCGATCCGGCAAGTCCCGGCCCGCAGGTAACCGGAGGAGTTCCGGAACGACAACACCGCGCCTTCGTCGCCGCGGGTGAAGTCGTACTTGGCCGTGTCGCCCAAGACCGGCCCGTCATCGCCGCCGGGTGCGGCGTCCTGCCGCGCCACCCAGAACACCGTCCGGATGGTCTCCAGCCGCGGGAAGATCAGGCTGTCGTCGTCGCCATCGAAGCGGACGACCCGCCGTTCCAGCAGCGGCGCCCACGCGTGGGCCGGCCGGGAGTAGAGGGACGTTTGGACCGCGTCCCGGCCATGGCCGCTGCGGTCGCGCCAGCGGCTTACCCGGCCGTGGTCGTCGAG
>RFJD01000258.1 GCA_003695015.1 Verrucomicrobiota bacterium
CAGGCCCGCATCGAAGAAGTCCTCCTGCCCCAAGTGGCAGAGTTCCGCCCCCACCTCGAGCGCCACGTCCCAGTGATCGTTGATCACCAGCGGCACGCCGGCCGCCCGGGTCACCGGCAACAACCGCCGCGCCAGCTCCGCCACTTCGGCCTTCGAGCGGTCCTTCGCCCGAAGCTGGATCACATCCGCCCCGCCGGCACACAGCGCCCGGGCAAGCTCCACCGGATCCCGCCCGCACAGGTAGCCGGTGTCCACGAACGCGTACAACCTCGCCTCGTCCAGCGTTTTCATTCGCGCTCCATGGTGACGCAGTCGGGCCCGCGGCTCACGCCGGAACGCCGCCCCTCCGTGCGGGAAACCGCCGCCGCCGTTCTCCTCCCGCGGGGTTCGGGCTCAATAGGGCACGCGATCCGGCTTGGCCAGCCACTCACGGAACGGCAGTTCGCCCTCCACGGCCAGATGCTGCCGGCAAGGCAGACGACGCCGCGGGGCCGGCAAAGCCAGCTCGCCGTACAAGCGGGCGTCATCGAAACCGGCCGCCGCGGCGCTGCGCCGATCCGCCGCATACCAGACGGCCTCGATCCGGGCCCAATACGCCGCCGCCAGACACATGGGACACGGCTCGCAACTGCTGTACAAAACGCAGCCCTGCAGCCGGAAATCCCCCACGTGCTGCGCCGCTTCCCGGATGGCCACGATCTCGGCGTGCGCGGTCGGGTCGTTGGCGGTCGTGACTTGGTTCCAGCCGCGACCCAACACTTCCTCCCCCCGGACCACCAGAGCCCCAAAAGGGCCGCCGCCGTGCTCGAGCACGCTTCGGCGCGCCAACCGGATGGCTTCCCGCAGGAAGAGTTCGTCGAGTCGCGTCGGTTCCATTGCCGGAAGATGCCGGGGCTCAGCTCTCCTCCAAGAGACAAGCGACGGAGATCCCCGCCGCGAGCATGCGGTTCGGCGGCTCGACCTTCTCCCACCCGGCGCCGGTCCACCGCCCGAACCGGTACAACGTGGCGTAGGCAAACTCCGGCGGAGCACCGCCTTGGCCGCCCACCAGCTCGCCCCCGCGCCGGACGTTGTCCTGCATCCAGGCCGGCAGCAGCACGTGGTAGGGGTTCCGCCGCACTTCGCCCACATGGAACGAAGTGGCCGCCATCAGGTCGCCCAACAGTTCCGGCGGCACCTCGACCATCAGGTTCGGGTCGTCCATCGCCCCCCAGAACTCGGTTTCGACCGTCAGGCACCGGACCCCTTCCCCGGCCGCTTTCAACGCATCCATCACCAAGTGATGCACCCCGATGTGGGTCCCGTTCCAATCCCGGTCGTGCGGGAAGAAGAGGATGTCCGGCTGCCGTTCGACCAGAATGTCGCGCAGCACCGCCACCTTCTGCCGCCAACCCTCCGGATCCTCCGCCCGGCTCTTGGGATTGACCTTCTCCAATCCGCGCGGCCCGGTGGTCACCAACTCAAACCCCAGGAAACGGCAGGCCCCTTCGAGTTCCTTGAGCCGGCCGGGCTGGCGTTCCCGGTTGCTGCCCAGCGTCACCGCCACGTTGACCACCCGGGCGCCCGTCTCCCGCTGCAACCGCACCGCCAGCGCGCCGACGATGCATTCGTCGTCCGGGTGCGGCGAACACACAAGCACGGTCGGCGCCCCGGAAGCCGGTGGCGAAACCGGCGCCACCGGGTCGAATTCCCCCAACGGATACCTGCCCGCCTCGCGGATCAGCTCCGCCATCCTTCGAGCCAGTTCATGATACGGCGTGCTCATGGCGCCATGGTGGACGAGCCCTCCGCCTCACGCAAGCCGGGCCGCCAACCCCCGGTCCTCGGGCGCCCCGCCACCCCGCGTTGCCGGAGCCTCGTGAACCCGGCCCGCCCGGTCCCGCCAAAGGGACGACGCCTCGACTTGCCGCAACGCTTCTGCTAATCCGCGGGCATGCGGCATGCGCTGCTCCAGAACGTCAAGCGCCTCGTCGTCAAGTTGGGCACCGGCATCCTCACCAACGAACGCCATCTGCCGGATCCCGACCGCATGCGGCGCTTGGTGGACCAGATCGCCCGCCAGCACGGGGCGGGACGGGAGGTCGTTCTGGTCTCCTCCGGTGCGGTGGGCGCCGGCATGGGCGCCCTCGGCCTGACCAAACGCCCCACGGACCTCGCCGGCCTCCAATCCTGCGCCGCCGTGGGCCAGGTCCGGCTCATGGCCGCCTACGACGACCTCTTCGCCGCCCACGGCATCCACATCGCCCAGGTTCTCCTCACCCACGAGGACCTCCGGCACCACGACCGCCACCTCAACGCCCGCAACACCCTCCTGGCCCTGCTCCGCCGGCGCGTCATCCCGATCATCAACGAAAACGACACCGTCTCCCACACCGAGCTGAAGTTCGGCGACAACGACCGGCTTTCGGCCCTCGTCGGCGCCCTGCTGCCCGCCGATCTCCTGGTCATCCTGACCAGTGCCGACGGCCTGATGACCGGCTACGGCACGCCCGAGCAACAGGTCGTCCCCTTGGTGGAGCGCATCGACGACTCGATCCGCGCCCTCGCCGGCGGAACCAACCACGCCGCCGCCGTCGGCGGCATGGCCACCAAGATCGAAGCCGCCCGCATCGCCACCCGTTCCGGCTTTCCCGTGATCATTGCCAGCGGCCTCCGCGAAAACACCCTGGACCGCGCGGTCGCCGGCGAGCCCGAGGGCACCCTCTTCGTCCCCAGCCCCGCCAAACTCCGCAGCCGCAAGCGCTGGATCGCCTTCTTCCATCGCCCCCGCGGCGTGCTCCGCGTGGACGACGGCGCCCGCACGGCCCTGCGCGACCACGGCAAGAGCCTGCTGGCCCCCGGCATCCGCCGCTGCGAAGGCCGCTTCCAGCCCGGCGAGGTCGTCAGTGTGTGCGACCTCGAGGGAATGGAGTTCGCCCGCGGCATCGTCCGGTGTTCCGCCCAGGAACTGAACGCCGGTTCCCCCTCCCGCAAAGTGGTCATCCACCGCGACGACCTGGTCATCCTCTGAATCACTCCCACCATGGCTCAACCCCCGCCCGATCGCCGCCGCAGCCCCATCCGCCGTCTCCTCGAAATCATGGCCCGCCTCCGCGGTCCGGACGGCTGCCCTTGGGACCGCGAGCAGGACCACCGCTCCCTCCGTTACCACGCCGTCGAGGAGGTGTACGAGCTGCTCGACGCCATCGAGGCCGGCGACGACCACGAACTGCGGGAGGAACTCGGCGACCTCCTCCTCCAGGTCGTCTTCCACGCCCAAATGGCCAGCGAACGGGGCGCGTTCGACTTCAACGACGTCGTCCGCGGCTTGGTCGAAAAACTCATCCACCGCCACCCCCACGTCTTCGGGGATGCCGAGGCCCGCACCGCCGCCGCCGTCTGGGAGCAGTGGGACCGCCTCAAACACCGCGAAAAAGCCGGCACCGCCCGCGAACGCCACTCCGCCCTGGACGGCATCCCCCGCCATCTCCCCGCGCTTCTGCGCGCCCAAAAGCTCTGGAAAAAGGCCTGCCGCGCCCACTTGGTCGAAACGCCGCCCCCCATTCCCGCCGAACTCGCCCAAACCGCCAAGAACGACCTTCCCCAGGCCGTGGCCCGACAGCTCTTCGCCCTGGCCTGCCTTTGCCAGGAAAACGGCTGGTCCGCCGAAGCCCTCCTGCGCGAGGAATGCGGCCGCCGCGAGCGCGAATGGCGGCGCTTGGAAGCCGCACGCCAGGCCGGCAACGCCGACAAGAAGGACGCCTGACCGGCCGGGCTTTCCCAGGCGGCCCGAAACCGCCCCCGACCAGAGCGGATTCCTAATGTTGTGAATCAGGCACCTTTGTGCCATGCTTCCGCCCTCATGCCACGGTCCTCGATCGTTTTGTCTGTCTTGGCGCTGTCGGCCGGCCTGAGCGCCGCCGCCGCGTCACCGCCCCGTTTCACCCCGCAACCGCACGACCACATCGCCCTGACCGGCAACGCCTTGGCCGAGCGCATGCAGCATTTCGGCTGGCTCGAGGCGCTCCTGCACCGGCACTTCCCCGAACACGAGCTGGTCTTCCGGAACCTCGGTTACGCCGGCGACGAGTTGAACATGCGCCTGCGGGTGCGCGATTTCGGTTCGCCCGACGAATGGCTCACACGCACCCGGGCCGATGTCGTCTGGGCGTTCTTCGGCTTCAACGAATCCTTCCGCGGCGAGGCCGGCCTGCCCGGATTCAAGAACGAGTTGCGCCGTTACGTAGATCATC
>RFJD01000259.1 GCA_003695015.1 Verrucomicrobiota bacterium
CCGACTTCCGCGATTCGGACGAAGCCATCGACCGCGTGTTGGCGGCCCGGCCCCACGTGTTCAACCACAACCTCGAAACCGTCCGCCGCCTGACGCCGCAGGTCCGTTCGCGCGCAACCTACGAGCGGTCGCTGTCGGTCCTGCGCAAGGCCAAGGCGCGCGGCGGGGGGCGGCTCTACACCAAGTCCGGCCTGATGGTCGGTCTGGGCGAACAGCCGGAGGAAATCCGCCAGGCGATGACCGATCTGCGGGCGGCCGGGTGCGACATCCTGACCATCGGGCAATACCTTCAACCGACGCCCCGCCACCTGCCGGTGGTTGAATTCGTGCCGCCGGAGCAGTTCGCCCGGTACGAGGCGTGGGGCCGCGAACTCGGCTTCCTGCACGTGGCCAGCGGCCCGAAGGTGCGCAGCTCTTATCACGCGGCGGATTTTCGGTTGCCGGAAGCCGTGGCCGGGACGGAGGAGAGGGCGTGAACCCGGCCCTGGCCACCGTCCACGTCCACGCCGGTTGTTTTCCGGAGGCGGAGGAAGCGGCGTTGCTTGAAGCGCTCCGGACCCGGGAGGTTCCGGCCCGCTGGCTTTACGCCAACCCGGCCCAGGTCGCCGCCTGGCGGGCCATCCATCGACGGTACGCCCCCTCGGCGGTGGAGCCGGCCTGGGTGCGGGCCTTCGACGACGCCTTTGCCACGGCCGCGCAACGGCTCGGCGAAGCCACGGAACTGAGCGTGATCGGGCTGGGGTGCGGCGACGCGTCGAAGGAGATCCGGCTGCTGGGGCGGCTCCGGAGCGGCGGCGGTTTTCCGGCCTTCCTGGTGGTGGAAGGGTCGCTGGCGATGGCGTTGACGGCAGCGGCCGCCGCAGCGCGTGAAGCGCCCCAAGTGGAAACGCTGCCTCTGGTGGCGGACTTGGCCGGCGTGGGGGACCTCCCCGCCACGGTCGATTCGCTGATGGGGCCGGCGGCCCGGATCGTCACGGCTTTCGGCCTGCTGCCCAATCTGCCCGGCGAGGTTTGGCTGCCGGGGGCGGCGGCTTTGCTGCGGCCCGGGGACGTTTTGCTGGGCAGCGCCAACCTTCTCCCGCCACCGGGCGGCCGCGCGGCATGGGAGGCGATTCTTCCGCAGTACGACAATCCGGAAACCCGCGCCTGGCTCGGGTTGTTCCTTCGCAGCCTTGGGATTCTGCCGGAGGAGGGCGAATGGCGGTGGACGGCCGAGCCGGATCCGGCCAAGACGGCCGCGGGCCGGATCGTCGCCCGCTGGATCCCGGGCCGCGAGATCGCCATCCGGTTGGGCGCGGAGACGCTGAAATGGCCGGCTGGTGAACCGGTGACTCTGTTCCGCTCATGGCGGCACACGCCGGAGACGCTGCGCGCCCTGCTGGCCCGCCACGGACTGGAACCGGAGCGGCTGTGGTTGGCGCCGGGTGGGGACGAGGCCCTGTTCCTGGCTGGCGGCCGGGCTTGAGGCGGCACCATCCGCCGGGCGGGGACGTGGGTTCAACCCCACAACCAACGGCAGACCGCCACCGAGGCAATCACTCCCGCCAGATCCGCCAGCAGGCCCGCCGCCACCGCATGCCGCACCCGGCGCACCCCCACCGCGCCGAAATAGACCGCCGCCACGTAAAACGTCGTTTCCGTGCTGCCCAGCAGCGTGCCGCCCATCCGGGTGACCAGGTGATCCGGCCCGAGCGTGTCGGCCAAGTCGGCGAACAAGCCGATCGTCGCGCTGCCGCTCAACGGACGCACCAAGGCCATCGGCAGCAGCTCGATCGGAAAACCCACCGCCCGGAGCACCGGCCCGAGCACGGCGGCCAACGCCTCGATGCCGCCCGCCTCGCGGAACATCCGGATCGCCACCAGCATCGCCACCAAGTAGGGGATGATCCGGACCGCCACCTGAAACCCCTCGCGTGCGCCCTCGATGAACCGCTCATAGACGGGCACCCGTTTCAACGCGGCGAACAAGGGCAGTCCAGCCAACAGGAACGGCACCGCCGCCAGCGACAGGGCGTTCAACAGGCGCACCGGCAGGGAGGCTTCGGCCAACCCGGCCGGCGGGTGGCGGGTCAGGCCGACCAGGCAAACCACCATCAGCCCCAAGAACGCCGCCCACACGACGCGGCCCGGCCAGCCCAACGGTGGCGGCGAAGCGGGTTGGCCTCCTTGGTCCGGCGTCGTGGCTCCGTCGGGCCGGCCCGCCCTTTCCGGCGGTTGCGACGACGCGCCGGAGGTGTCGCGGGGAGGATTCTGCGGGCCTGCGGCCGATGCGTCCGGGCGGCCGGCAGGCAGGGGCGACCAGCGTTGGAGCAACTTGACGGCCGCGATGCCGGCGGCGGTCGAACAGAACGTCGCCAGCAGAGCGGAGCCGACGATGGCGGTGGGTTGGGCGGCGCCGCGCACGGCCAGCAGGCTGATGGCGGTCATGGGGATGAGCTGGACCGAACTGGTGTTCAAGGCCAGGAAGGTGCACATGGCGTTGGTGGCGACGCCGGGATGGGGGTTGAGCCGATCCAGATCCTTCATGGCCCGGAGCCCCAGCGGGGTGGCGGCGTTGGTCAGGCCGATCATGTTCGCCGCCAAGTTCATGAGCATGGACCCCATGGCCGGGTGGTCCGCCGGCACCTCGGGGAAAAGCCAGCGCAACGGCCGCCGCAGGGCGCGCGCCACCAGTCGGATCAGGCCCGCCTCGTCCGCCAGCCGCATCATCCCCAGCCACAAGGCGGTCAAACCGACCAGCGGGAGGGCGATCTCCATCACCGAGACGCGGGCGGCGTCGAAGGCGCCCTCGGTGAGGGCCGGCAAACGACCGTTCCATGCCGCCAGCGCCACGGCGGTCACGATCATTCCCAGCCAGAGCAGATTCAGCACGACGTCGGAGGCCGCGGTCCGGACTTCCGAACCCCGGGGACCGCGGAAGCGCCGGGCCGGACCGGGTTGGCGATCAGAACAGGTCTTTGCCGAACAGCTCGGCGATCATGTTGGCCAGCACCAAGCCGATGACCAACGGGCAGATCACCGAGACGAACACCGCCCAGATGCGGCCCAGACTCAAGCCGCCGATGAGGGGCCGGTTGAAGCTCTCGCAGCCCGAGCTGATCTCCTCGACGGCCTTGCGGGTCCCCCAGACATAGCCGGTGAACACGCTGCAGAGCAGCGCGATGACCACGATCAACATCGTCCCGACCAGCAGGTCCATGATGTCCATGAAGCCGGTCTTGCCGAAGAGGCTGATGCTCGAAAGCCACTGGCTGGCGCCGGCCGCCAAGGCCGAGGGCAGCCCCACCACAAACGCCGCCAACCCCACCGTCCACGCCGCCGCCCGCCGGCTCCAGCCCTTCTCGTCCACCAGATAAGCCACCGGCACCTCGAGCATCGAGATCGAGGAGGTCAGCGCCGCCACCATCAGCAGCAGGAAGAACAGGCACCCGAAAAACGCCCCGCCCGGCATCTGGCTGAAGACCGCCGGCAACGTCTTGAACGTCAGGGCCGTGCCGGCGTCCGGCTGCATCCCAAACGCGAACACCGCGGGAAAGACCATGAACCCGCCCAACAACGCCACCAAAGTGTCCGCCACCACCACCCAGACACCGCAGGTGACGATGTTGGCGTGCTTTTCGAGATAGGAACCGTAGGTGATCATCAGACCCCAGCCCACGCTCAGGGAGAAGAACGCCTGCCCCAGCGCGGTGATGATCACCCGCCCGTTGATCTTCCCGAAGTCCGGCTTGAGGTAGTACTCGATGCCGGCCAGGGCCCCGGGCAGGGTGACGCTGCGGACGATGACCACCAGCACGATCAGGAACAACAGCGGCATCAGCACCTTGGCCCAGCGCTCGATGCCCTTTTGCACGCCTCCCTGGACGATCAGTACGGTCATCAGCATGAACAGCGCAAACAGCGGGATCACCCAGGTGGGATCGGAGGCGAACTTCTCGAACTCGAGCTTCACGCCGACCGCCTCGGTCATGGCGTAACCGATCGTCCAGCCGGCGATCACGCTGTAGTAACCGAGCACCAGGAAACAGCAGAGCAGGCAGAAGACGCCGGTGATCACGAACGGCGTCCCTTTCTTCAACGCCAGAAAGGCGCCGATGGCGTCCTTGCCGCTGGCCCGGCCGATGGCCAGCTCGTTCCACAACAGCGGCAGGCCGATCAGGAAGACACAGCCCAGGTACACCACCACGAACGCCGCGCCGCCGTTCTCGCCCGTGACGTAAGGGAAGCGCCAGATGTTCCCCAACCCCACGGCCGAACCGGCGGCAGCCAGGATGAACCCCAGCCGCGAACTCCACTGACCACGTGATTCGGCGACTTGCATGGCGGGCTTTTTAGGAACAACCGCCCCTCCGGGTCAACCGAATGTGCACCCGCCGCCCGCCGCCACCGGCCATCGAAACGAACGAAGCCGGCCCGTTCACCCGGAACCGGCCGGCTTCGACTGCCCCGAGTCCGCCGGGGCGCTTCTTCAGCCCTCGATCAGGGCGCGGGCCGAGGCGATCAACCGTTCCACGGTCAACCCGTGCTTCTGGTAGAGATGCTCGGCCACGTAGGCGGACTGGCCGAATTCGCCCGGGATCGCCAGCGATTTCATCCGGTGCGCGATGCCGGCATTGGCCAGCGCGTGGGAAACCTGGGCCCCCATGCCGCAGATCAGCTGGTGGTCCTCGATGGTGACCACCCGTCCCTGGCAACGTCGCACGGCCTCGCCGATGGTCTCGAGGTCCACCCGGTTGATGAACGGATTGTTGATCACCGTGGCCGAGACGCCCTGTTCGCGCAGTTGGCGGCCCGCCTCGAGGGCCTTGCCGAACAACGTCCCGGAGCCGATGAGCACCACGTCGTCGCCTTCCATGGCCACTTGGGCCCGGCGCCACTCGTAGCGCGGGTTCTCGAGCCAGTGCTGCGGATAGTTCTCCCGTCCGACGAAGAACAACACCGATTCGCCGTCACGCCCGGCCCGGCGCTCGGCCGCCAGCCATTCGATGGCTTGGAACATCAGTTCCTCCGCCTCGCCCGAGCAGGAACAAGCCACGACAATGGTGTGCGGGATGGCGCTGGTGGCGGCGAAGTAGGTCGTCGCCTGGTGGCTGGCGCCGTCGGCCGCGTCCTGCAACCCCACGTGGGAGAAAACGCCGATGACCGGCGCCTGCGAAAGCGCGGCCATCGTCAGGGGCAGGTTGCCCTTGGTGACGCCGAATTGGGCGAAGGTGTCCACGATCGGGATGAAGCCCAGCTTCGAGAGGCCCGCGCCGGTGCTGATCATGTTGGCCTCGGC
>RFJD01000260.1 GCA_003695015.1 Verrucomicrobiota bacterium
CAGACCCGCCTTTGGGCCATGATCCTGCACCTGTCGGTGTTCGCCGGCTACATCGTGCCGCTGGCCGGCTTGGTGGCGCCGATCGTCATCTGGCAGGTCAAGAAGAGCCAATTGCCCGGCATCGACATCCACGGCAAGATCGTCCTGAACTGGATCCTCTCCCTCATCCTCTACGTCGTCATCGGCCTCATCCTGTCGCTGGTGGTGGTCGGGATCTTCGTGCTGATCGCCGCGGGCGTGTGCGCCATCGTTTTTCCGATCGTCGGCGGCATCAAGGCCAACAACGGCGAGGTTTGGCACTACCCGCTGAGCATCCGGTTCTTCCGCTGAGGCGCCGGGGCAGGGGGCTGAGCGCCGGCCTGCGGCGGCGATGGCGGGCGTGGACCGGGTTCAGTCCGATTCGGCCGGAAACGGCACCACCAGCACCGGGCACGGGGCGTGACGGAGGACCCGCTCGGCAGTTTCTCCCAAGATCCGCGCCAGTCCCGTGGTGTCGCCCGGAGCGCCGACCACGATGAGGTCCTGATCGGTCTCCTCGGCGAAACGGACGATCTCGCCGGCGGGATGGCCGTGGCGGAGCTTGGGCTCCACCGCGCATTGGGAGGCGGCCCCTTGGGGGATCCAGGCGCAGAGTTCCTGGCGGGCGGCCTCGCCGCCGTCAGCCGGCGGGGCGTCCAGCACCCGCAGGGCGGTCAGGCGGGCTTCGAAGCGGGCGGCGAGTTGGGCGGCCAGCTCGAGCGCGGCGGCCGCGGCCCGGGAGCGGTTCACGGGACAAAGGATTCGCCGCAACCGAGGGGTGGCGCCGGGCGAGGCCGGATCGAGGAAGTCGCGTTCCTTCTGGCGGACCACGAAGACCGGGATTGGCGCGTGACGTACCACCGATTCGGTCACCGAGCCCAAGAGCAGGCGCCGGGCAGCCGTCCGGCCGTGGGTTCCCATGACCACCATGTCGTGGCGCTCGTTCTCGATGGCTTCCAGGATGGCCGCCGCCGGCGAGGTTTCCACCACTTCGAAGCGGAGGGAGAGTCCTTGTTGCGCGGCGCCCAGCCGGCTTCGGGCCCAGGCCGCCAGGTGGCCTTGGGCCGCCTCGCGGGCTTCCTGGTCCTGGCGGCGGAACCGGTCCGCCTGGTCCGCCGTGAAGTAGGGCGGCAGCTCCAGGTGGATCGCCTGCAGCACGGTCAACTCCGCCGCAAAGGCGCGCGCCCCGGCGGCCCCGTACTTCAGGGCCAGGGCCGACAACTCACTCAGATCCACCGGGCAGAGGATGCGGCGGGGAGGGAACGGAGGGACGGTTTTCATGAGTCGTGCGACGAGGGTTCGGTCTCTTGGGCGGCGGAAACCGGTTTGACCGGCGGGTTCTTGGCGTAGGCCATGTAGTAGAGGACGGGCACGGCCATGCGGCTGATGAGCAGGGAGGCCACCTCCCCGGCCATCAACGAGATGGCCAGCCCTTGGAAGATGGGATCGAACAGGATGACGGCGGCGCCGACCACGACCGCCATGGCCGTGAGCAGCATGGGGCGGAACCGCACGGCGCCGGCGTCCACCACGGCTTCGGCGATGGGCATGCCCTGGGCCAGGCGCAGCTCGATGAAGTCCACCAGGATGATCGAGTTGCGGACCACGATGCCGGCGCCGGCCATGAAGCCGATCATCGAGGTGGCGGTGAAGAAAGCGCCCAAGGCCCCGTGGGCGGGCATGATGCCCACCAGCGAGAAGGGGATGGCGGCCATGACGATCAGCGGGGTCAGGAAGGAGCGGAACCAGCCGACCATCAGGACGTAGATCAGCACCAGCACCACCCCGAAGGCCAGGCCGAGGTCGCGGAAGACCTCGATGGTGATGTGCCACTCGCCGTCCCACTTGATGGCCGGTTGCTGGTCGGTGAAGGGCAGGACGGCGTTGTAGATCTCGATCCGGCCGGGCAGGCCGCCGAAGTCGGCGGCGTTCAACTCCGCCAGGCGGCGGTTCATCTTGAGGATGGCGTACACGGGGCTTTCCACCACGCCGGCGACGTCGCCAATGACGTAGGTCACCGGTTTCAGATTCTTGTGGTAGATGCTCTTGTCGGTGGTGGTCGTTTCGAGCCGGACCAGCTCGCGCAGGGGAACCAGCGCCGGTTGGGCGGCCACGCCCGGTTCGGGCAGGGCGTTGGCGTCGCCGGCCCGCACGCGCAGCGACAGCAGGTCCTCCGGCCGGCTCCGAAGGGTGCGCGGCACCTCGATCACCAGCGGGACGTCCTCCTTTTCGGTGTCGATGTGGACCAGGTCGATGGGGAGTCCCTTGACCGCGATCTCCAACGTGCGCGCGATGGTGGCGGCGCTGATCCCGTGGAGCGCGGCCTTCTCGCGGTCGATGACGAACCGGGTCTTGGGCTGGTCCGCCTCAATGTACCAATCCACGTCCACGACGCCCTCGGTTTCCTTGAAGATGCGGATGACCTCGCGTGCGAGCTTGAGCCGGGCTTCCTGGGTGGGGCCGTAGATCTCGGCCACCAAGGTCTGAAGCACGGGCGGTCCGGGCGGGACCTCGGCCACGGCGACGCGGGCGCCGTAGCGCTCGGCGATGGCGGCCACGGCGGGGCGGACGCGTTTGGCGATGTCGTGGCTCTGGGCCGAACGCTCGTGCTTGTTGAGGAGGTTGACCTGGATGTCGGCGACGTGGGCGCCGCGGCGCATGAAATAGTGACGGACCAAGCCGTTGAAATTGAAGGGGGCGGCCGTGCCGGCGTAGATCTGGTAGTCGGTCACCTCGGGTTCTTGGCGGACCACGGCGGCGATTTCGCGGGCCACTTGGGTGGTGTGTTCGAGCGAACTGCCCTCGGGCATGTTGAGGATGATCTGGAACTCACTCTTGTTGTCGAAGGGCAGCATCTTGACCTTCACCCAGCCGATGCCGACCAGTCCCAACGCCAGCAGCAGAAGGACGGTGATCCCGGCCAGGAAGCCGTAGCGCCAGCGGCGATGGCTCAGCAGCGGTCCCATGAAGGCCCGGTAAACCCGGGTGAAGACGTCCTCCCCGCCGGATTCGGCGTGCGGCCCGTGGCCGGGGACTTCCGGCGGTGTGTCGGGCGACGAGGTCTCGTTGGCGGTCGGCCCGGCGCCTTGCCGGCGGCGGCGTCGGCCCCAGCCGAGCATCCGGATCGAGGCCCACGGCGTGACGATGAAGGCGATCAGCAGCGACCAAAACATGGCGGCGCTGGCGCCCACCGGGATCGGCCGCATGTAGGGGCCCATCAGGCCGCCGACGAACGCCATCGGCACCACCGCGAAGATCACGGCGAAGGTGGCCAGGATGGTCGGGTTGCCCACCTCGCTGACGGCCTCGACGGCGATGGCCGACCAAGACCGGCCACGGTTGTGGGGCAGGTGGAAGTGGCGGACGATGTTCTCGACCACCACGATGGCATCGTCCACCAGGATGCCGATGCTGAAGATCAGGGCGAAGAGCGTGATCCGGTTGAGCGTGTAGCCGTAAAGGTAGAACACCAGCAGGGTGAGGGCCAGGGTCGTGGGGATGGCGATGCCCACGATGCCCGATTCGCGCCAGCCGAGCGTGATCCAGATCAGCAGCGACACGCTCACCACGGCGATGGCCATGTGGAAGAGCAGCTCGTTGGACTTCTCGGCGGCGGTCTCGCCGTAGTGCCGGGTGATGGTGATCTGGACGTCGCGGGGGATGAGGTAACCGCGCAGGGCCTCGACCTTGCGCTCGACGGCGTGGGCGACGTCGATGGCGTTGGCGCCGGGCCGCTTGGCCACGGTGAGGGTGACGGCCGGCTGTTCGTGCGGATCAGCCGAACGGGCGGCGCCGTAGCCGAACAACACGTACTGGGTGGGCTCCTCCGGTCCGTCCACGATCTCCGCCACTTCCCGCAGGTAAACCGGCCGACCTTGGAAGACGCCGACCACCACGTTGGCGACGTCCTCGGCGTTTCGCAGGAAACCGCCGGTTTCGACGATGACCTCGCGATTGTTGCTGGTGAGGCCGCCGGCGATGTTCTGGCGGTTGGCCTGTTGGAGCATGGGGACCAGGGCGGCGACGCTGAGGTTGCGCGACGCGAGCCTGGCGGGATCCAGCAGGACCCGCACCTGCCGGCGGGCGCCGCCGATGAGCATGGTTTCCGCCACCCGCGGCACCTGCTTGATCTCCTCCTGCACCTGGACGGCGATCCGGCGGAGCGTCAGGTGGTCGAGCCGTTCGCTGTGGAAGGTGAG
>RFJD01000043.1 GCA_003695015.1 Verrucomicrobiota bacterium
ATCCGAGCCGGCCGAGTGATAATTTCTTCCGTGGCATGAGTCCCGGGCGCCCGCAGGCGCAGTGTTCGTTGCTGACACGCCGAGCCTAACCGGCCGGTCCCGCCGGCTCAAGGCCACGCCAACAGGTGCCGCGCCACGACGACAACGTCCTTGGGGTGGAGTGGGTTGGCGGAAACCCAGCGCCCGACATGCAGATCGCGAGAATGAGACAACCAGATCAGAGGAAAGTGAAGATCAGGATCGAGGTCCGGTGCCAAGCGCGGCCGCTGGTGCGGGCCGGCGGCCTGAAGGAGGGTGTGCTGCCGCCAAGGCAAGCGGCTTGGGCCGCGTTGTCGGGAACAACACGATGCCGGGCTGGCGCACCGGCTGCGCGGCCAGCCCGGCCGGCGCCACCCACTCCGGACCCGGGGTGGATCCTTCCGCCGATCTTACTTCACCAAGCGCACCCGGTAGAAGCGGGCGCCGCCCCCCTTGGGCAGGGGTTCTTGGTAGAGCGCGTTCCAGCCCTTCGCCGTGATCGGAGCGCCCGCTGCCGTCCACTGGTCGGCAGGGACCGCCTTGGCCCATTCAATCTGATAGACGTGGCCGGGTTCGGTGTTGAAGCGCAGTTCCAATTGGCCTTCCGGAGAAATGGCCGTGTGGAAGATTCGGAACGGTCCACCCGGCACGCCGGGATCGGTGCCATAGCGGGCCTCCTCGACATCCAACAGGCCGTCTCCATCGCTGTCGAGCGACTCGCCGGCCGGAATGATGGGGTCCAAACCGTAACGGAACTCCCAGGCGTCGGTCATCCCGTCCTTGTCGCTGTCCGCCCGAGTGGGGTCCGTGCCCAGCCGCTTTTCGAACGCGTCGTCCAAGCCGTCGCCGTCACGGTCAGGTAGTTGACCGATCTTGAGCTCGGTCTTTCCCAAGTGGTCCCAGTCGCCCGGGATCAACTCCAAGCTGGCCAAAGCCGGGAGACTGACTGCCGGGGTCGTCAGCGTGGCTTCCTCGGCCGCGGGGTATTCGGGCGGTTCCGGTTGCGGTCCGAGCTGGGCCTGGGTGATGGTCAAGTCCAAGAGCTTTTCTCGAGGGCTCAGGTTTGCCACCACCAGTGCATCCGGGGTTTCCCCTTGGCGGACGATCACCTGCTCGCCGGGGAGGAAGTTCAGTCCGTGGAGTTCGATCCGGCGCGACCAAGTCAGCTCACCGGTTTGAACCTGCGCTTCAAGAGCGAGGTCGAACGTCTTCTCCCCGCCGGCGACGAAGCTCAGGTAGTCGTTGGCCGGGCCCGTGCAGAAGGTGTCATGCTCGCCGGCGGTTGTGGGGACATCCACGGCCGCCAGGGAGCCTGCGGCCCCGTGGGCTTGCCATGTGTAACTGCCCGGGCCGTTGCCGTAGGCGTGTACGGTGAGGTTGGTCGCCGGCAAGTAATACGCCTCGCACTCGCGCAGGGAACCTCCGTTCATTGGCACCACCGGCATCCCGCCGGCAATCTCCATGTGCAACATGCCCGCCTGATCGAAACCCAGGCGATTTCCCGCGGC
This sequence comes from Verrucomicrobiota bacterium, assembly GCA_003695015.1. Lineage (GTDB taxonomy): Bacteria > Verrucomicrobiota > Verrucomicrobiia > Limisphaerales > J093 > J093. The sequence continues at coordinate 1,527 of RFJD01000043.1, forward strand.
ATCCTGCGCCTCGCCGTCCGCCGAGCCGCTCAGGATCATGAGAATGCCCCGGCCACTGAGCGGGAATCTGTACCCATCCCGAACGGCCACGCTGCGCGGAAAGTAATAAAAGCCGGAAAAGGGCACCTCCAGGATTTCCCAGTCGCCCACTCGCACGGTGATCTGGAAGCGTTCGTTGCCTCCCCAATATTCCCCGTCCGCCATTTGGAACCGCCAACGCTCCGTCGGCCTGTTGAATACCGAAATGTACGGCATGCCGCTCCACTGGGTGATTCGGGCCAAAACGTCGGGATCGTTGATGTCCCGGCCCATCGAAAACTCCTCCCGATTGCTGTCATACACGTAAATGCGGATTTCCTCCGGCGAAACCACTTCATAATGCATCGGGACCACCGCGTGTCCCTCCATGTCCAGGAGATCCACACCCTCGGAGATGTTCTGGAATCCGATGACACCGGGCTGGCCCGCGTCGAGATCGGCCATGATCTGTTGGGCCACCATGTAAGGGGTGTCCGCCAGATGGTCCAGCAGGTAGTCGATCGCCTCCGCACTGAGTTGGGTGATGTGCAGGGCCTTGATCCGCCGTGCCAGCTCGTTGTCCGGATCCAGGCTGAACGAGAGGTGTCGGACTTCCTGTCCCGGGCTCAGTGTATAGTCACCGTAATAGTACTTCAGGCTGGCCACGGACATCCCCCAACAGGTTCCGATTCGAGTCATGGTCCTGACGTAGTGGTCAAACAGCAATTGGGCCAACCACCGGTGGCAACGCCGCTGGCAGTGCAAGCCCTCGTGTTCGCAGCACAGCGACGAATAGACCGCATCGGTCCCGAAGGCGCGCTCATAATCCGCCCACGAGAGGTCATATTCACTCGGATTGTGAAAGCTGAAACCCCAGTCCCACTGGTAGGGGACGGGCAGCACAACGAACACGTCGTCGAACGTGTCCGAGCCGACCGGGCTGGCCACGCTGATATGGTATTCCCCGGGTGTCAGCTCCGGCAGGTAGAACGTGAACTCGGTGGTCTGACGCACCGGCACGGTCGCCACCAGGGTGTCATCGAACCGCACCTCACAGCCATCCAGATGAGCGCCGCGGAGCGTGACCGGGGTTTTGAACCAACCCTCCAGCACGTTGACACTCTGCAGGTCGGGCGGGCCTGGATTCACCGTGACCTTCACGGTGTCGTCGTCCGTCAAACCGTCCGTGTCGGTGACCGTCAGCCGGAAGCTAAACACCTTGGGTTCCACGCCCACTTCCGGCGCCCGGAACGAGGGGGTCATGGAGGTGCTGTCGTGCAGCGTGATGGGATACTCGGTCAAAGGATCGGTTCGAACCCAACGGTAGGTGAGGGGCTGCCCTTCCGGATCCGAGCTGCCTTCCCCGGTCAAGTGCACCATGGCCCCTTCGGTGACCACCTGATCCGGTCCTGCGTCGGCTGTCGGCGGCTGGGGTGGCGGAACGTCTTGGTAGATCGTGAAGGGGTGGACGTTGGCGCTCCAGTCCCAGTCGCCCCATTCGAGCTTGATCGTGCCGTGGGTGGTGGCGATGTCGGGTACATGCCAGGCAAAAATGGGTATCCCGCAGGGGTCGGCCCGGCCGACCTCGGTGTAGTTGAGCCCGCCGCTGGAGAAGAGAATCCGTATCTGCTCTTGGTCGTACGGCGGCCGGCATCCGGTGACCTGCCAACCGATCAAACGCGTGCTACCGGCACGGATCGAGACCTGACCGGGTCCCGATGGCTGCGGATCCA
>RFJD01000261.1 GCA_003695015.1 Verrucomicrobiota bacterium
CAACGTTCCGGATGCCCCTTGCCGCCAACCTCGTTCGGGTTCCGTCGCCCCGGCGCGGAGCGTTTTTTTGCTGGTCGCGACGGCCGGCCTGCTGTGGCTCCAGCCGGGCTGTCGGCGGCAACCGCCTCCCGCGCCTCCGGAAACCCCGCCCACCCAGGCCGTCGAAACCGTCCTCCGCGGCCTGAGCGAGAACCGCCCCGAAACGCTCTGGGAAGCCCTGCCGCCCTCTTATCAAGCGGACATCCGGAGCCTGATCGCCGCCTTCTGCGACCGGGTGGACACGAACCTCTACAACCAGACCTTCCGGGTCTTGGAGAAGGGTGTCCGGGTGCTCCGCGAGAAGAAGGAGTTCCTGTTCAACAGCCCCTTCACGTTGGACAACCCGATCTTCGAGACGCCGCTGGGGCTGCATTGGGAGGAGACGGTCGAGGTGCTCGAGGTCCTGGTTCGCAGCGACCTGGCCACGGTCGAGTCCCTCCGCCGCCTGGATCCCGGCCGGTTCCTGGCCACCACCGGACGTCGGTTCATGGAAAGCCTGCAAACCTTGGCCGAGGCCACCGGGATGCGGCCCGAGCAGAACCCGTGGCTCCGCTGGCAGGAGGCGCTGGACTCGACCCAGCTCCGCTTCCTCCCCGAAACCAACGGCGTCGGCATCCTCACGTGGGTCCCGCCCGGCGCCGACCCCGATCCCCGGAAGGAAATCCGCATGGTGCAGGTCGAAGGCCGCTGGGTGCCGGCCGATCTGGCCGCCCGTTGGCAGGAAGGCGTGGCCCGCGCCCGCGCCGGCATCGACGCCATGGACAGCCCGGACTCGCAGAAGGTTCGTCCCGTTCTCGCCATGGCGCTCAACGCCCTCGAGCGCGCCATGGACGGCCTGCTGCAAGCCCGCAGCCAGAAGGAGTTCGACACCATCCTCCAAAGCCTGGACGCGCTGCGCCAAATGGGCGCCGCCCTGCGCGGCGGGGCGGCTTCAGGCCCGGCCGGCGCGCCGCCCAATCCCGCCTCGCCATGAACCCGCCGCCGTTCGCGCCCCCACGCCGGGGCTTCACCCTAGTCGAGCTGCTGGTGGTCCTCGCCATCATCGGCATCCTGGCCTCGCTGTTGCTGCCCACCCTCGGCCGCGCCAAGGCCAGGGCCAAAAGCATCGCCTGCCTCTCCCATGTGCGGCAGTTGAACATGGCCCTGCTGATGTATGCCGGCGACCACAACGAGGAAATCCCGCCCCGCACCTACCCGCGCCACTGGACCAGCCCGTTGTATCCGTACTACGGCAGCCTGAGTCTGTTGCGCTGCCCCTCCGACCATCCGGACTCGCGTCGCAGCTACCTCATCAACGGATGGAACGACTATTTCGAAAAGGTGCTGAGCGAGGCGGACTTCCAGAAGTTCATGGCCTTCCAATGGCCGCACGGCATGAAACTCTCCAACGTGCCCGAGCCCTCCGACACCATCACCTTCGGCGAGAAGAAGACCGGTTCGCCGCACGCCTACATGGATTTCCGTCAGGGCCAGAAGGGCAACGACCTCGAGGAACTCGAACACGCCCGGCACCTCGGCAAGCCCGACCGGCGGGCCGGCAGCTCGAATTACGGCTTCGTGGACGGCAGCGCCCGCTCGCTGCGGTTCGGCCGTTCGATCACGCCGGTCAACCTCTGGGCCATCGTGCCCGAGTGGCGCCACGCCCCGCCGCTCCCGTTGGAGGCCATCCCCTGAACCGGCAGCCGCCGCGCCAACCGGCTCCGGCCGGGGCGACCCCGTCCCGGCCATGCGACCCGATCCCCGGAACCGCCGCGGCTCGCAGGCTCGCCCCGCCAGCGCTGCTTCTGGTTTACTGAAGGGCGTCGCATGCAGGCATCGCGCATGATCTATCTGGACCACAACGCGACCACCCCGGTGGCGCCGGAGGTGATCGAGGCCATGCAGCCGTTCTTCGAACGGTACTGGGCCAATCCCAGCAGCGCCTACCGCCTGGCCCGCGAAACCGCCGCCCACCTGCGCCGCGCCCGCGAACAGGCCGCGGCCTTGATCCATGCCGAGCCGGACGAGGTGGTGTTCACCAGTTGCGGCACCGAAAGCATCAACACCGCCCTCGCCGCCGCCGTCCGCCTGCAGCCCGCCAAACGGCACATCGTGACCACCGCGGTCGAACACTCGGCCACCCTGGCCTTTTGTCGCGACCTCGAGGAACGCGGCTACGAGGTGACCCGCCTGCCAGTGCAGCCGGACGGCTCCCTCGACCTCGGGCTGCTGGATCAATCCATCCGGCCCGACACCGCCATCGTCTCGATCATGTGGGCCAACAACGAGACGGGTGTGATCTTCCCGGTGGCGGAAATCGCCGCCTTTTGCCGCGCCCACGGGGTGTGGTTCCACACCGACGCCGTCCAAGCCGCCGGCAAGACGCCGATCGACGTCCGCGAGGTGGCCTGCGATTTCCTCTCCCTCTCGGCCCACAAACTGTATGCGCCCAAGGGCATCGGCCTGCTCTACGTGCGCCGCGGCACGCCCTTCCACCCGTACATCTTGGGCGGCCACCA
>RFJD01000262.1 GCA_003695015.1 Verrucomicrobiota bacterium
CCGTGCGGAGCGGATCGCGCAGGGCCGCCTCGGGAACCTCGACCGGCCGGCCGGGCGGCGGCTGGGTGGTCTCCGGCAACGGGGCTCCGGGATCGAGCCTCCCCCGAGAACGCGGGGCTGGAGGCGACAGCAGGTGGCAGAGGTTTTCGTAGCCGGTGGCGTCCTCGACGTAGAGCCAGAGCGGCTGGTCGCCGCAGCGGAGTTCCGCGCCAAGAACCGGCCGCAACCCCGCTTCGCGCGCCCGGAGGAAAAACTCGACCGCGCCATGGAGGTTGCCCTGATCGCACAGGGCCACGGCCGGCAGCTCCTGTTCGGCGGCCAGCCGGACGATCTCCTCGATGGAGAGGGTCGAGTTGAGGAACGAGTAATGGCTCCGCACGACCAGTGGCACGGGCGGTTGGAGCCGGGAGCGGACGGCCGCGGGACGCGGCGGGGTGGAAGGCGCCCGGGGCGGGGGAGCGGCCGGCGGTTCCGTGCGAGGCAGGGGGCGGATGGGACGGCCGATGCCCCGGCCGCCTTCGGAGCGGGATTTCCACGGGACCGACGGAACGTTCACCTGAAGGCGGGGGGTGGGATCGGGTTCGCCCCGGCGCAGGAGGAGGTCGTGCCCGCGCAACACGATCGAGCGGCCGTGTTCCTCCCGGAGCCGGTCCACCACCTCGGCGAGCCGGTGGCGGGCTTCGCGGTTTTCGGCCTCGGGGGTCAGGGGCAGCTCGGACCGGAAGACGGCGCCGTAGAGGTTGGAGAGCTTGAGGGAGAGCATTCGCAGGCTGACGCGCCGGCGCCAGGCCCGCTTGAGCATCCAGGCCAGCCGGCCATAGACGTCGGTTTCCAGATCCGTCGGTTCCGGCAGGCTTTCGCTGACCTGGTCCTCGGTCATGTCGTTGTAGCGGATCCGGACCGTCAGGGTCCGAACCGTCCGGGCGTCGGCGCGGACCCGGGCGAACAGCTCGTCGGCCATGCGACGCAGGGTGGCCTCGAGGTAGGCTTCGTCGGTTTGGTCGCGTTCGAAGGTGCGTTGCTGGCTGTAGGACTTGGCCGGCTCGCGGTCCGGCACCAGCGGGCGGTCGTCCTCGCCCCGGGCGAACCGGCTCAACTGCGGCGCCATCCCGCCCACCAGCAGGCTCAACAGGTCCACCGGCAGGGCGGCGATGTGGCGGATCAGCGGGAGACCGGCGGCGTCGAGGCGGGCGGCGGTGTGGGGGCCGACGCCCGGAAGCCAACGGTTGGGCAGGGGGGCCAGGAACCGTTGTTCCTCCCCGGGAGGCACCAGCCGAAAGGCGCCCGGTTTGTTGAGCTTCGAGGCGATCTGGCTGACCAGCTTGTTGCGGCCCAGCCCCTCGCTGACGGTGATCTTGAGCGACTGCCGGATGGCCTCCCGGATCGTGGCCGCCACCTCGACCGGCGGCCGGCGCACCCCGGCCAGGCTGAACCACCCTTCGTCGATCGAGCCGATCTCCACCTCCGGCGTGAAGTCGTACGCGTAGGAGAACATCCACCGGGAGAACAGCTCGTACTTCTCGAAATCCCCCGGGAGGATGATGAGTTTGGGGCAAAGGCGCCGGGCCAGGGCCGTGGGCATGGGGGTGTAAATGCCATACCGCCGGGCCTCGTAACTGGCACTGGCGATGATGCCCCGTTTCTCGCCGCCCACCGCCACGGGACGCCCCCGCAAACGGACATCCGCCGCCTGTTCCACCGAGGCGAAAAAGGCGTCCGCATCCAGATGGGCCACCAGCGTGTTCATGGGCGCAAAACCCGCCTCCGCCCCGGGCAGGGGGCGGCCGCCTGGACCCACGGCTGTTCCCGGACCGGGAGGAAGCCGCGTCGAGCCGGCGTGGCTCCGGAGCTTAACGCGTCTTCCGGATCAGGGCCACCATCACGCCCTGGATCACCAGTTCCTCGGCGGGGTAGGTCTTCGAATAGCGGGGGTTCTCGGCCTTCAGGTAGGGTTTCTTGCCCTTTTCGTGGACGTAGGTCTTGAGGGTGCTCTCGTTGTCGATGAGGGCTGCCACCACGTCGCCGTTGCGCGGGGTGCGCCCGTGTTCGAGCACCACCAAGTCCCCGTCACAGATGTGCCGGCCGATCATCGAGTCCCCCCGCACTCGCACGGCGAAGGTGCGGGGACCGGGTTTGAAGCCCAGCGTGCCCACGTCGATCGTCAGGCAGCCTTCGGCCTCTTGGAGGCATTCGTCGGGCGGCCCGGCCGGAATCGAGCCGAACACCGGGATGTCCCGGGTCGGCTTCCGGTGTTTTTGCAGCGGCGAGACCAACTGCAGCGCCCGGGCCTGGTGGGATTTGTTGACCAGAAAACCTTTGCGCCGCAGAGCCGCCACGTGGTCGGAGGCCGCTTTGACGCTCCGGAAACCGAAATGGTCGCAGATCTCACGGAGCGTCGGGGGAATGCCGCCGGATTGCACCGTGTCCCGGATGAACTCCAGCACCTCCCGCTGTCGTTTTGTGAGTCCTTTCATCGCAGAGTGCCGCTTGTTGCCATGGTTTTGTACTTGATTGTGGAGAGGCGCAGTCCCCCATCCCTCCCTTCGGCATCGCCGATCATGATCCCAGACTCAAGTTTGCCGGAATGGCCACCCCAAAGGCTCACCGGCTTGGGACCTGCGCTGCGTTCATGATAGAAGACACCTTTTGCCGACAAAAAGCAAGCCGCAATTCCCAAGAAAGAACGTGGCGATCAGATTTGAGGCAACAGAGGTGGAAGCCCGTGGCCCTTCCGCAAAGGCGGTTGCCGGCTCCCGGCGCCGCCGGCCTCTCAAGCGGTTCCGCCCGGATAACTCACCACCAGGAACACCACCGCCTCCTCCGCCGCCAGGTTGACGATGGCATGAGGCAGGTCCGCCCGGTAATGGGCCGAATCCCCCGCCGCCAGTTCGGCCCGGTGTTCGCCGGATTCCACGCCGACTTTCCCCCGGACCACGGTCAGAAACTCCCGGGTTCCGGCATAATGGGGCGCGCTCCGCAAAGCGCCCTCGGGTCGCAACGTCACCTCGTAAAACTCGACCTGTTTCTCCAAGTGCAGCGGGGAAAGGGTCCGGATCCGGCATTGCTCGTCGGACCGGTACAAATGAGCCGGATCCCCGGCGCGAACCACCTCGATCGGCGACGCCGCCCCGCCATCGACCAACTGTCCCACCGAGAGCCCGAACGCCGCGGCAATCCGGCAGGCCACCGCCAGGGTGGGGTTGGCGTTGCCGCGCTCGATCTCGCTGAGCATCGAGCGGCTGACCGCGGAAGCGGCGGCCAAGTCTTCCAACGACCAGCCGCGCTGGCGCCGCAACACTCGGAGCCGGCGGCTGAATTGCAGATGGGCGGGGTCGGAGGCCGTCGAGGGGGCGCGACGTCGGCGGCGGGGGCGCTGGGAAGCGGCATTGTTCGAGATTTCGGATTTTTTGTCTTGCATGATGGAAACCGGTGTTCCAGTCTATCGACCAAATGTCCGATATGCCGGATTCTGGCCGCCCGCCTCCGGCAAGGCAAGCGGCAATTCCGGCTCGGAAACGGAGGTCCATCATGGAAAAGCGCATGCCCGCTCTGGTGAAGAAGCACGACCGCCCCGGCCTCTGGCTCGAGGAGGTGCCCGTGCCGGAAATCGGCATCAACGACGTCCTCATCCGGGTGCTCCGCACCGGGATCTGCGGCACCGACGTCCACATTTACGAGTGGGACGACTGGGCCCGCCGGACCGTTCCGGTGCCCATGGTCGTCGGACACGAGTTCGTCGGGGAGATTGTGGCGGTGGGTTCGAACGTGGCGGATTTTCACCCCGGCCAGATCGTCAGCGGTGAGGGCCACGTGGTCTGCGGGCGTTGTCGCAACTGCCTGGCCGGCCGCCGGCATTTGTGCGCGCACACCCAGGGGATCGGCGTGGACCGGCCGGGCGCTTTCGCGAAGTACCTGGCGTTGCCGATGACGAACGTGTGGCTGCACAGCCCGGGGATTTCCCTGGACGTGGCGGCGATTTTCGATCCGTTCGGGAACGCGGTTCACACGGCCCTGGCCTTTCCGGTGCTGGGCGAGGACGTGTTGGTGACCGGGGCGGGACCGATCGGGATCATGGCCGCGGCGGTGGCCCGGTATGCCGGCGCCCGTTACGTGGTGATCACCGATCCGAACCCTTGGCGGCTGGAGCTGGCCCGGAAAATGGGGGTGACGCTGGCGGTGAATCCCTTGGAACGCAGCCTCCGGGA
>RFJD01000263.1 GCA_003695015.1 Verrucomicrobiota bacterium
CGAAACCCGGCACATCAAGCCGAGAAGGTGAGCGCGGTGCGGACCGGGTTCCTGCGTGGCCATCTCCCCGCCCGATTGATTTTGGTGCTCCGGGCATGCACACCACCAAGAACACCAAGCCGGAAAGCGACCTCCCGCATCGCAACCTCCGGACCGCCCTTTGTGTCATGGTGTCTTGGCGTTTGCTTTTCCACAAGATCCGGCGCCAACGGCGCATCCCCTCGAATGCTCATGTGCCGCCCCTTCAGGGCTGGCCATTGGGTTGGCTCTCTTGAAGCCCGGGCGTTGCCCGGGGCTTGTTTTCGTCCGCCCCTTCGGGTCTCGGCCTCAATCTCCTTCGCAACGTCACGCCTGCGTGCCGGATGAAACGCCTTTTCCACCACCAAGAACACCAAGGGCACCAAGCCGGGACAGGAGCATTTCGTCTGGATGGACCGGAGGGGGCCAAGAGTCGTGCGGGCAAGGAGGGCCGTTTTCCATGACTGTCCAACGGCCCGCCGTTGCACCGGTCCGCATCCAGCCACGTCGGGCATGGTTCCAGCATCTGGGAGCCCGAACTGGGTTGGCGGCTCCGATCGGGCAAGACCAAGAAGCGGCTGTGGTTGACCAGCCGATGCAGGCGGTGGGTTCGTTGCCACCGGGGCCAACCCGTCTTTCGGTCCCGGGCCTTGGTATGCCGAGCAGCCCCGCCGGAAGCGATCACGGGCACCCATGGGCCTTCGACCTCGACCACACACCGCAAGAAATGCCATTCCCCTCAGCTCTTCTCATCACAGACTTTGCATTGGGTCTCCGACCAGCGTTCTGCCGGCTTTTCCTTGGCGGGTCTTTCGGCCTAAGGTCGGCGCCGCCCATGAAAGCACTTTTTGCGCCACTCCGGGGGCGCCGGCCGCACCGCCCCTCGTTGCTCGCCCGCGTGCGCCGGGCAGCCTGGCTGGCGGTGGGATTGACGGCGCTGTTGCGCGCTCAGGACCTGGATTTCACCGCCGTCCGGGCGGAGGTGGATTTCGGCCGCGTGCTCCGGCCATGGGACGGCTTCGGTTTCAACTACGTCGAGACCGCCCACACCTACGATTATCAGCGGTTTCCGCAGGAGTACGGCGGATTCAGTCTGCTGAACGACCGTCAGAAGGAGGAGATCATCGATCTGGTGTTCGGCGCCGACGGCCTCAAGGTGGGCCTGGTCAAGATGTTCCTCGGCGCCAACCACCAGCCCGCCCCGGGGGCGCCCTATGACCACGAGACCACCACGCGCCACATGCGGGAGTTCGTTCGTCGCGGGCTGGCCAAGACCCGCGCCGACGGCCGTGAACTGACCGTCATCACCACCCTGTACGGTCCGCCGGGGTGGATGACCCGCCAGAAAACCCACCGCGGCCGGGACTTGGATCCGCGACACCGGCTGGATCTCGCCCGGTACATCGCGGACTGGGTGGATTACCTGCGGCGCCGGGAAGGTTTGCCCGTTCGCTACGTCTCCCTCCACAACGAGGGCGAGGATTGGCGGCGTTGGAACCGGGCCGGTTACACCGAACGGTGGTCCCACGACTACAACCTGTTCTGGCCGCCGGAGCAGGTCGTCGAGTTCATCAAACTGCTCCGGGACGTGCTCGACTCACGCGGGCTGCGCGACGTCGGCGTCACTCCCGGCGAAACCAGCAACTGGTACCGGTTCGCCGCCTGGGGCTACGCCGAGGCCATCGCCCGGGATCCGGTGGCGCTGCGCGATCTGGCGCTGATCACCTCCCATGGCTTCTACCATGGCAGCTACGGTCGTTGGTTCGGCGAACACACCCCGGCCGGTATCGACCGCCTCCGCGCCCTCAAGCCGGAATTGCATGCCTGGGTGACCTCGACCAGTTGGGGCCGCATGGATGCCCGCAACATCAAGGAACACCACGGCAACATCTACACCGCCGGGGTCAACGGGATCATCCCTTGGGCCGGCATCCAGCGACCCCCCCAATGGGTCGGCGGCGACCCCAACCCGGGCTCGGCCTTCACCGTTCACGAGGACGGCACCTACGAAGTTCGGCGAGGCTATTACTTCTACAAACAGCTCACCCGGGCGGGCCAGCCGGGCATGGGGGTGGCATGGACAGCGGCCATGGACTCCGAGATCGCCCTGATCGCCTTTGCCCGTCAACAGACGGCCAATCCCGACGCGTTCGTGCTGATCAACATCGGCGGGCCTTCCAAGGTGCATGTCCGCATCCGCGGCACTGCGGCCCGGGCCTTCCGGGCTTGGCGGACCACCGAGGACGGAAAGGATCTGTACCGCCATCTGGGCGTCTTCCCTGTCGAAACCGACGCGCTGACCTACGAAGCGCCGAAAGGCTCCGTCACCACCTTCTTTGCCGAACCGTGAAACCGCACAACCCTCAGCCGCACCACCTCATGCACACCCATCGTTCACTGCTTCCCGGCCGCCATGGCCGCACGCGTTTCCGCCGCGCAGCCAGGGTCGCCGCTTGGCTGTCCTGCATGGCCGCCGCCGTCTGGTTCGCTCGAGCCGCCGCCGTCGAATCCCTCCAGCTTCACGTCTCGCCCCAAGGCCGGGACGACTGGAGCGGGCGGTTCGAACAACCGCGGCCCGACGGGCGCGACGGACCGTTGGCCACCTTGGCCGGCGCCCGCGACGCCATCCGACGTTGGCGCGCAGCCGGAGGGCGCGGGACGGTGACCGTGCGATTTGCCGCGGGCCGGTACTTCTTCCCCGAGCCGGTGTCGTTCGAGGCGCGCGACTCGGGCCGGCCGGGCGAAATCGTCCGTTACCAGGCGGCCGTCAAAGGGGCTGTTCGTTTCACGGCGGGGGTCGCGGTCCACGGCTGGCAGCCCGTGCGGGATTCGGCGGTGTTGGACCGGCTGCCCGAGACCGCTCGCGGGCGGGTGCGGGTGGCCGTTTTGAAGGGTCAGGGCATCACCGATTTCGGTCGCATCCAAGTGCGCGGCTTTGCTTTGCCGGCGCCGGTGGCTGAGGCCGAGCTGTTTTACGACGACGAACCGATGGAGCTGGCCCGCTGGCCGAACGAGGGTTTCCGCGGCCTGCGCCGGGTCATCGAGCCCACGCGCCTC
>RFJD01000264.1 GCA_003695015.1 Verrucomicrobiota bacterium
CGCCGGTCTCGGTGAACTCGAGTTGCCGCTGGCGGTGATCCCTGGCCGGCGAACCTGTGCCGGCGACCAAGGGCAGGCAGGCCGCCAGCCCGAGGAGCAGCAAGCCGCCAGCTGTTTTGGGTTGGGTCACCGCTGTGCTGTGGGACCGGGCACCGGAAGGACCGGCTCGATCGGACCGCGGGGAATCCCGAGATCCTCCCGTGAGCGGAAGACCCAGCGACCGTTTTCCCACATGGCGAAGAACACCTCGCCGGCGTCGTCCATGGCGGCGCTGAAGGGGATGTCCCCGGTCACACCCGGCCAGGGCTCGGTGCGGTAGGCGAGCATGTCGCGGATGCGCGCCCGGTTCAGGCCGGCGTGTCGGATGGCCCAGATCAGCATGTTCATCCCGTCGTAGGCGTGGGCGGCGTAGGTTTCCGGCTCCATGCCGAACCGCTCGCGGAACGCCTTGCGGAAGGCCGCCAGGCGCGGGTTGTCGCTTTGCGGATTCCACGGGTAGGTGCACAGGACACCCCTGGCGTTCTCGCCGGCGATCCGGATGAACTCTTCGCAAACGGCCCGGTCGCAGGTGATGAACAACTGCTTCATCCCGCGGGCGCGCATGGCGTTGAGGATCCGGGCGGCGTCGGGGCCGTTGCCCCAGTGGATGACGACCTCAGGCCGTGCCTCGGCGATGCGGTCCAATTGCATGGTGAAGTTGGTGGCGCCGTCGTTGTAGGCCATCTCCACCAGGACGGGGCGTCCCAGGCGCCGGCAGCCGTCCCGGATTTCGCGGATGCCAAAACGCCCGTAGCGGCTGCTGGAGCGGATGATGGCGATCCGGCGGTAGTCGTGTTTCCGGAACAGGTAGTCGAGGATCAGATAGTTCTGCTGCCGGTCGTCGCTGATGCAGCGGAACACCCAGGGGATGTTGGTCTCGATGTAGGTGGGATCGAGATCGCCGCTGGTCATCCACGGCACCTCGGCCTTGAGGGCGACGCGAATGGCGATGTGGGTGTTGGCGCCGTCGATCGATCCCAGGATGGCCCAGACCTTTTCCTCGTAGGCCATTTTGACGATTTCGTTGCCGGAGGCGCCCCAGAGGGCGTTGTCGTTGTGGACGACCAGTTCGAAGGGGATGCCCAAGGGCTGGTAACCGCCCTCGGCATTGGCCTGTTCGATGGCCAATTGAGCGCCCCGGAGCATCATCCGTCCCAGTTCCTGTTCGTTGTGGAGGCGGCCGCCGGTGGCGACGGAAACGGTCGGTTCGATCGGGCCGAGGAAGCCGATCTTCACCGAGGTCAGGTTGGTGGGATCCGGCAGGGCGCGGCCGGGACCGGTGTATTCGAGCTGCTTGAGAAAGAAACGCTTGTGGGGCGTGATCCCGCCGTAAGGTTCAATGTCCTTGGCCGAGTAAGCGTAGTTGACGTTGGTCTTGAGCGGCAATTGCGGCAGTTCGTAGGGCCCCACCCGGATGCGGCGGGCGATTTCTTCCGGGGAAAGCAACCGGGTGAAATGATCCGGCGCCGACGGGGTCTCGGTGGCCATCGCCCCGAGCGCGAAGCCGGCCAGGCCGGCAAGAAGGAAATGACGGAAAGGTTTCATGGCGTGGGGGAAGGTTCGTTGGTTGGATTTGGCGATGCGGTCTGAGGCGCCGGCCCCAGCCCCGGGTAATACCCATCGCCGCGGGCGCGGCTGAGTCCCTTCGAGGTGCCGATCCAGACGTCCGGTCCGTCGAATTCGACGGCCAGGGCGTAGTTGTGGGCGAGGTTGAATCCGGTGTCCACCGTGGCCAGGACGTTGGTCCCGCGCTGGATGACCGCCTGGCCGGCATGGTGGACGCCGTCGGTGGTGTACGTCACCCAAGTGTCGGTGGCGAAATCCATCAAGGCGCCGACGCCCTTGTCGGTGGCGAACCAAGCTTCATTGGCGCCGCGGCCTTTGACGGCGTTGATGAAGTCGCTGGGCAGGCCGGATTCGTCCGCGTACCAGCCGCGCCAGTGCCGGCCGTCGTAGCGGCAGCCGCCGAAGTAGGTCGAAACCCACAGCACCGAGTCGATGTAACTCACTCCGGTGGTGATGTTGTGGATGATGCCGTCGTCCCGGTAGAGGTCGATTTCCATCTCGCCGTCCGGGTCGAGGTAATCCTTCCAGCGCTCGGTCCGGACGTTGAACTCCAGCACGCCGCTGCCCCAGACGCCGAGATAAACCAAGCCGTCGTTATAACAGACGCTGTAGTTCCAGATTTCCTCCATCGGGGCGTTTTTCTCGGTGTAGATGGTCCACTGGTCGGAGACGACGTTGTAGCGGCTGGCGCCGGCCGTGGTGGCGGCCCAGACATGATCGTTTTCGACCGCCACGCCGTAAACGACGTCGTTGACCAAGCCGCTGTTGAGCTGGTTGAAGTGGTCGAACCGGCCCGCGCTGAACCGGGCGAGCCCTCCGCCGAAGAGGCCGATCCAGACGTCGCCGGTTTGGGGATCCACGTCGATGGCGCTGACGACGCGCCAAGGCAGGCCGTCGGCTTCCTTCCATACGCGCCAGCGGCCGGTGGCTTTGTCGAGGCAGGCCAGGCCGTCCTCGGTGCCCACCCAAACCTTCGAGCCGAAGGCGCGGACGGCAAAAATGTGGTCGTTGGGGAGACCGTTCGCGGTGGTGAACTGCTCCCAGCGGGTGTAAACGTACGGCAGTCCTCCGGCGGCTTCCTTTTGGTCCGCGGCGCGGAGGGCCGGTGCGGTCATCAGAAGCAGCAGGCACGCCAGTCGGCGTGCAGGAATGTCGGTTCTCATGGTGCTTCCCGGGGTCAAAGGGTCTTGAGGTACTCGATCAGGTCGTTGAGCTGGTCCTTGGTCATGTCGTTGGTGACGCCGTGGAGATCGTCCGGGTTGTACACAGTCCAGATCTCCTCGAGGCTGTGGGCCCGACCGTCGTGCAAGTACGGCGCCGAATCGTAGATGTTGTGCAGATGGGGGGCGTCGAACTTGCCGGTGGTGTCGAGCGGGCCCTTGGTGCCGACGTCGTGCAAGCGGCCGTCCGTGTAGAGGGGCGGCGGGTGGCAGTGGGTGCAGCGGCGCTCGGGCGGAATGACGCGGCCGTCGTTGGTGCGGGTGCGCTCGAACATGGCCTTGCCGCGACGCTGAGCCGGGGTGAGCGGTTCGCCCAGTTTGCGGTAGCGGTTGGGCGGTCGGGTGATGGTGGTGATGTAGGTGTCCAGGGCGTCCAACTGCTCCGGCGTGAAGGGGTCGATCCGGGTGAAGAAGACCGCCAGCCGGGGGCCGCACTGGCGCTTCAGGGTGGGATTCTTGCCGGTCCACTTGTAGGGCGCCATGTCGTTGATGCCCCGCAGGGTGCGATTGTCCACCGGGTTGAGCCCGATGCCGTCGGGCTCGATGTCGTACGTGATGCCGTCGATGTGGCCGTCCGGATGGCAGGTGTGGCAGGAGAACTGGCGGCGGAAGGCAATGTTGGCACTGTGGAAGAGCTGTTCGCCCCAGCGGGTTTTGCTGATTTCCCTGGCGCCGCCGAGATCCACCGAGCCCACGGCCCGGAGTTGCTGCAGGTCGATCACCGTCAGGCTGTCGCTGAGGGTGTTGGCGACAAAAGCGGTCCTGCCGTCGGGCGAGCAGGCGATCCCGCGGGGGCTGTGCCCGGTGGGGATGCTTGCCACAACGAACTGCTCCGCCTGCCCGAGGTGGTTGGGCAGGATCCGGCGGCGTTCCTCCGGCGAGGCGTTTCGCACCAGAGCCACCAGCCGGGCGAGATCGAGCACGGCGACACGGTCCGAACCGCTGCTGGTGACCAGGGCGTAACGGCCATCGGGCGTGATGGCGACGCCGGCAGGATCCGGGAAGCCAAGGTGCGGCTGGTCGAGCAAAAGCTGGTCCACCGTGCCGTCCGCCCACCAGATGCCGATGCCGTTGGTGATGGTCCAGCCTTGGAGCAACCGGGTCATCGGCACCAGGTTCTTGGTTCGGAGCAGGGTGAACAGCGCGTATTGGCCGGAGGGATGCCAGGCCACGCCCTGAAGAAGGTTGGCGTCGGGCACGAGCGGCCGGTCCACCACGGTGGCGGTTTCCAAGTCGATGAGCGCCAGTTCGGAGACGGGCGTGGTGCGCGGCGGGCCGAATCGCGGCAGGGAGTGGGTGACCAGCAGGTGGCGGCCGTCCGGCGAGCGGGCCATCAGCCACGGCGCCCGGCTGGCGGCGAGACGTTTGGTTTCCTTCAGCGAGGCGAGGTCGATGACCGAGATGCTGTCGGTCGAGGTGTTCAAGACGTAGAGTCGCCGCCCCTCCGGATC
>RFJD01000265.1 GCA_003695015.1 Verrucomicrobiota bacterium
GGCGGCGGCCGGAGGCATCCCCGGGCTGAGATTCGCATTGGCGGGCCGGCCGGAGGCGGCTACGCTTTCGGAGTCGAAGCCTTATGAAATCGAACAAGCGACACATGCAAAACCCGGTTTCTCCCACACAACACCGCCTGACCCGGCGCCGGTTCCTGGGGCAGGCCGCCTCGGCCACCGCGGCGGCTCTGTCGTTTCCGTCCCTGCTGAGCGCCGCGGCGGCGGGCAACAAGGTCCGCTGCGTGCAGATCGGTTGCGGGGGCCGTTCGCGCGCCCATCTCGACTACGTGGTCTCGCGCAGCAAGGAACACCTGGTGGCGATCGTGGATCCCGACGAGAACCGGCTGGCCAGCACGCTCTCCTGGTTGAAGAGTCGCGGGCTGGATCCGGACAAGATCCAGACCTTCACCGACTACCGGCGGATGTTCGACCGCATCGCCAACGAGTTCGACGCGGTGTTCATCGCAACGCCCAACCACCACCACGCCCTGCCCTCGATGCTCGCCATGAACGCCGGCAAGGGCGTCTATTGCGAGAAGCCCCTGACGCACGACGTCGCCGAGGCGCGCAAACTCCGCGCCATGGCCCGCGAATCCAAGATGCCCACCCAGATGGGCAACCAAGGACACAACGAGGAGGGCTACCACCGGCTGGTCGAGTACATCCGCGCCGGCGTCATCGGCCGGGTGCTGGAAACCTACAGTTGGACCGACCGGGCCAACGGCGGCGAAGGGCCGCGCCCGCCCACCGAACCGGTCCCCAAGGGGCTGCACTGGGACTACTGGATCGGGCCGGCGCCCTACCGCGACTACCACTCCGACCTCCATCCGCACGAGTGGCATGGCTGGTACGACTTCGGCAACGGCTCGATCGGCAACATGGGCTGTCACGTGCTGGACGGCGTGTACTGGGCGCTGGGGTTGACCCACCCCACGCGCATCGAGGCCGAGTACATCCGCGGCGGCAGCGACGAACGCTACCCCTTGGGCAGCACGATTCGTTGGGACTGCCCCGTGCCCGGCAGCGATTACATGGTCAAGGTCTATTGGTACGAGGGGCTCAACCCGACCACCAAGGACAAACCGCGCGGCGGCCTGCACGCGGCGGTGGGCGAGGCGCGCAACCTGCCGCCCCTGGCCAAGGAACTGCTGGCCAAGTACGACGATGAGGACTTCGAGAAGAGCGCCACGCTCTACGTGGGCGAGAAGGGCATCATCTACACCGGCTGCTACGGCGGGCGGATGCACATCGTGCCGTGGTCGAAGATGAAGGCGACGCCGGCGCCGCCGAAGACCCTGCCGCGGCCCAAGAACGTCATGCAGGAGTTCCTGGATGCCTGCCGCGAAGGGCGCACCAAGACGCACGCCAGCTTCGAGTACGGCGCGCGGCTGACCGAGTTCACCCTGCTGGCCAACCTGGCCATGCGCGCCGGCGTCCACCGACCCGTGGAATGGGACGGCGAAGCCATGCGGGTGAAGAACATCCCCGAGCTGAACGAGTGGGTCCAACGCCCCTACCGGCCGGGCTGGTCGGCCTGACCCCGCCGGGCTCTGCCACCGGCCAAACGGCCCAAGGCCCCGCCCCGCGGCGGGGCCTTTTGGCGTCCGGCCCCGGCCCGGGCACACCCCGGGCCGGCGGTCGCACGATCGGGAGCCGGTCGGCCAAACGCACAGTTGTCCGCCCCGCCCCGCCTTGCTACGGTGCCCACGCCCCGGGCTTGCGAGGCCCGGGACGTTCATCCGGTTCCCCGGTGGCCGCCGACGCAACCCTTCGGCCGCCGGGCCAACTCGCCGGTGTTCACGAATCATGGCCGTTACAGCAACAATGGAGCAAACGACCCGGCCCGCCCGCCGGGAACCGCGTCACGTCCGACCGGACGTGGTCGTCTCCGTCCAGGGCCTGACCAAGGTCTTCAAGGACTTTTGGGGCCGGCCCAAGGCCCGGGCGGTGGATGACGTCAGCTTCGAGGTGTACCGCGGTGAGGTGTTCGGCCTCCTGGGGCCGAACGGATCGGGCAAGTCCACGACCGTCAAGCTGTTGCTGGGCCTGTTGCACCCCACCCGGGGCCGAATCGAGGTTTTCGGCCATTCGCCGCGGCACGTCGCCACCAAGAGCCGCATCGGTTACCTCCCGGAGGAATCCTACCTCTACCGCTATCTCAACCCCGTCGAGACCCTCGAGTTTTTCGGCAACCTCTTCCACCTCCCCGCCAAGGATCGCCGCCAGCGCATCGAACAACTCTTGGAAATGGTCGGCCTGAGCCAGGTCCGCCGCCGCACCGTCGGGGAATTCTCGAAAGGCATGCAACGACGCATCGGCCTGGCCCAGGCGCTGATCAACGACCCGGACTTGGTGATTCTGGACGAACCGACCTCCGGCTTGGATCCCATCGGTTGTCGGGAGATCAAGGACCTCATCCTGGCGCTGGCCCGTCGCGGCAAAACCGTCATCCTCAGCAGCCACCTGCTGGCGGACGTCGAGGACGTCTGCGACCGGGTGGTCATCTACTACGGCGGGCGCATCCAAGCCATGGGACCGTTGAAGGAACTGCTCGCCCGGCCGGATGCCCTTCGCATCACCACCCCGCCGGTGCCCCGCGACGCCCTGGAGGAAGTGCTCCGGATCCTCCGGGAAAAGAACGGCGGCCGCGAGGTGAAGGTCGAGACCCCGCAACAGAACCTCGAAAGCTACTTCCTCAACGTCGTTGAGAAGGCCAAGCAAACCCTCGAAACTTCCGGCGCCACCTCGGGCGCCCAGGTGGCCGCCTACCTCCGCGGCGAAACCCCGGCCGAGGAGGAGCGCACCCCGGACAAGATCCTCGAACGGCTCACTCAGGAGGAGCCGGAACCCGAACAGGCCGAGACGATCGAAACCGCGGAACCCGAGGCCGCAGTGGACGAGGAACGGCTCGAGGAACTGTTGGAAGGCGCGGAGGAACCGCCCGCCCCTGAAC
>RFJD01000266.1 GCA_003695015.1 Verrucomicrobiota bacterium
GCCCGACCGGAAACCGTGGGAGTCATCGAAAACTATACCTACTTCCGCGATGTCAGCCCCGACATCATAACATTGCCCCAACATTTCCGCGCCCACGGGTACGAGACTGTCTATATCGGCAAGGTCTTTCATGGGAAGTTTACGGACGACGACAAGTCCTGGAGCCGTAAACCGGCTTGGAACCGCCTGACGCTGCCGCGTCCCAAAGGCTATGCGCTGCCGGAAAACTTGGCCATCCAGCGGGAGAACTTCAAGCGCATGTACGCCAAATACGGCGAAGCGGCGCGTCGCGGGTTAGCCAGCGGGCCAGCTTATGAGTGTGCCGATGTGGCCGACACGACCTATATCGACGGCTATGACACGGAAGTGGCGATTGCCACACTCAAGGAGCTGGCCGCCAACCCGAAGAAACCTTTCTTTCTGGCAGTGGGATACCACAAGCCGCACCTCAACTGGGTCGCGCCCAAGCGATACTGGGATTTATATGATCGATCGAAGATCCCGCTGGCCGAGCACGATCAGCCGCCGGTGAACGGCGCGGCCATGGGCTTGCATGCGTCGTTCGAGCTGCGCACGCGCGCAGGTATCCCGAAAATCGGCCCCATCGAACCGGAGCTGGCACGCACGCTCAAGCACGCGTATCTGGCCTGCGTGAGCTACGTGGATGCGCAGATCGGCCGGGTACTGCAGGCCTTGGAGGAGTTGGACCTGCGGAAGAACACGATCATCATTGTCTGGGGCGATCATGGTTGGCATCTCGGCGACATGGGCATCTGGGGCAAGGCCACGAACTACGAGATCGCCACACGCGTGCCGCTGATCCTTTGGACCCCGGACATGTCCAAACGGACGCGTGGGACCAAAACCGAGGCGTTGGTCGAGCTGATCGACATGTATCCGACGCTGTGCGATCTGGCGGGCATTCCCAAGCCGTCGCACTTGGAAGGCACAAGCTTCGCGCCTCTTGTTTCGAATCCTCATCGCCCTTGGAAGCGTGCGGCGTTCAGCCTTTTCCCCACACCGGCGCTGCGCGAGTGGGCGGCCAACCCGCTTTCGCCCGCCATGCGTGAAACCTTTTTCGGCCCGCTGATCCAGGAGGTCGAAGCCCGCATCAAGGCCCAGATGGGGCCGCGCTGGGATCGCGAGCTGTTCGAGCAACGCCTGATGGGGTATGCGATGCGCACCGACCGTTATCGCTTCGTCGTCTGGAAAGACACTGCTCATCCACAAAGCCCACCGCTATTCGTGGAGTTGTATGACCACGCAAACGATCCAGCGGAAACCGAGAATATCGCCACCGATCATCCCGGCTTGGTGGCCCGGCTCATGACGCAGTTCGAGGCGGGGTGGCAGGGCAACCGGCCGCGACCTTGACGGCCGTGCGGCAAACAGCGGCGTTGGCAACGGTCCCGCTTCACGCGATACTGCGCACGCGCAAGCGCCAGGCCGTTCGACGCAAAACGACTGCGGGATGAAGATTACAGACTTCGAACTGTTCAAAGTGCCGCCGCGCTGGCTGTTCCTGAAAGTCGCGACGGACGAAGGGATCGCCGGCTGGGGCGAGCCGATTGTCGAGGGCAAGGCCGACACCGTGAAAGCCGCGGTCGGCGAGATGATGGAGTTCCTGCTCGGGCAGGACCCGCGCGACATCGAGGGACACTGGAACACGCTTTATCGCGGCGGCTTTTACCGCGGCGGGCCGGTGTTCATGAGCGCGCTGTCCGGGATCGACCAGGCGTTGTGGGACATCAAAGGCAAGGTCCTGAGCCAGCCGATTCATCAGCTCCTCGGCGGCAAGACCCGCGACAAGGTTCGCGTCTATTCCTGGATTCACGGCGACACGGCGGAGGATTTGGTGCAAGCGGCGCGCGAAGCGCGCGAGGCCGGCTTCAGTGCCGTGAAAATGAACGCCACCAATGAAACGCAGATCATCGACACCTACCAAAAGATCGACTGGGTGTTGAAACGGGTGGCGGCGCTGCGCGAGGCGATCGGATACGCGCTGGACATCGGGATCGATTTCCACGGCCGGCTGCACAAGCCCATGGCCAAGGTGCTGGCCCGCGAGCTGGAAGCGTTTCATCCGATGTTCATCGAGGAGCCGGTGTTGCCCGAGCACAACGAGGCGCTGCACGAGATCGCCAGCCTCACCTCGATCCCCATCGCCACGGGCGAACGCATGTTCAGCCGCTGGCACTTCAAGGAGCTGCTGGCCGGAGGCGCGGTGGACATCATCCAGCCCGATCTGTCGCACGCGGGCGGGATCACGGAGTGCAAGAAAATCTTCTCGATGGCCGAGGCCTATGACGTGGCGGGCGCGCCGCATTGTCCGCTGGGACCGATCGCGCTGGCGGCCTGCCTGCAGATGGACGCCTCCTGCTACAACATCTTCATCCAGGAACAAAGCCTCGGGATCCAGTATCACCAGGGCAACGAGCTGCTCGATTACATCACGAACAAGTCGGTGTTTCGATTCGAGAACGGTTTCGTGAACATCCCGACCGGACCGGGCCTGGGCATCGAGGTCAACGAGGAGCACGTCCGCGAAATGGCGGGCAAGGGACACAACTGGCGCAACCCGCTTTGGCGGCACGAGGACGGCAGCGTGGCGGAGTGGTAGGCATGCACGGACCCGCTCCATCGATCACCGCGAAGCCGACCCGGATGCGCTACGGCATCCTGGCCGCGGTTTTCGTCAGCGTGGTCATCAACTACATGGACCGCAGCAATCTGTCGGTGGCGGCTTCGTTCATCGCCGACGAGCTGAAACTGGACAACGTCCAACTGGGCTACCTGTTCTCGGCCTTCGGCATGACTTACGCCTTTTGCCAAATCCCGGGCGGCATTCTGGCCGATCGCTTCGGCAATCGCGGGTTTTACAGCCTGTGCTTGATCCTGTGGTCGCTGGCCACCGTGCTGCAGGGTTTCGCCGAGGGCTTTCTGCTTTTGTTCGCCATGCGCATCCTGGTGGGCATCTCCGAAGCGCCGTCCTATCCGCTGAACAACCGGATCGTGACGCGGTGGTTCCCGGAAAACGAACGCGCGGGGGCCATCGCCACCTATACCTCGGGCCAGTTTCTCGGGCTGGCGTTTTTGACGCCGGCCCTGATGGCGCTGGTTGAAGGGCTCGGCTGGCGCGCGCTGTTCTTCGTCACCGGCGGCATCGGGCTGGTGTGGGGACTGGTGTGGTTCATTTTTTATCGCGACCCGTGTCAGCACCGGATGGTGAATCAGGCGGAGCTGGCGTTGATCGAGCAAGGCGGCGGCCTGGTCGAACGCGGCGCATCCAAAAAGGGCGAGCCGTTCAAATGGCGCAATCTGTTGATCGTGCTGACCCAACGCAAGCTGTGGGGCATTTACCTCGGGCAATTCGGCATGGGCGCGACGATCATGTTCTTTTTGACGTGGTTCCCCAAATACCTGAAGGACTACAAGGGGATGGAGCCGCTCGAATCGCGCGTCGCCGCCGCCATCCCGTTCATATGCGCGTTCGCGGGCGTGCTGCTGTCGGGGCATGTGTCGGATTTCCTCGTGCGCAGAGGCACCAGCGTCAACGTGGCCCGGAAGGCCCCAATCATCACGGGCCTGCTGTTCTCCATGACCATCATCGGCGCCAACTACGTGTCGGACCCGGTCTGGGTCACGTTCTTCATGTCCACGGCGTTCTTCGGCAACGGGCTGGCGTCGATCACCTGGGTGTTCGTGTCGTTGCTGGCGCCGCGGAAACTGATCGGCCTGACTGGCGGCACGTTCAACTTCATCGGCGGCCTCTCGGCCATCCTGGTGCCGATCGCCATAGGTTACCTGGCGCGCGAAGGCGATTTCGCCCCGGCGCTGGTTTTCATTTGCCTGATGACCTTGCTGGCCATCGCCAGTTACGTGTTTCTGGTGGGTGACATCAAGCGAATCGAGGTTGAGGCGTGAAGAGGGAAGCCTCGAATCGATGCTGTGCAGGGCGGGCACGTTGAATACAGCGCCAGAACTCTGTGGCAATGTCCCCATGGTCAAGGCTTGTTCTTGGTTCGGGTTGCCCTTCTGGCGCAACGTTCCCTCGAGCCCTTCCCCTCCCCGCCCCGCGGTGCCCTTTGTTGTGACGCAATTCGAGTCGCGATGGCTGGATCGAGGGCGCTTGAATCGCAGGGTTGGCTGGCGTAAACTCAAGTTCTTGCCATGGCTGAAGACGAGAAAAAGCCCAAGGAAACGGCTCCCCGGAACGAGGTCGCGAAGTGGAAGGCGATCGTGGCCGAGTATCAAAAGCCGAGCTTCTGGCGGGCCAGTTGGCAGATCGTCAACACGGTCGGGGCCTACGCTGCGTTGTGGTATTTGATGTATCTGAGCCTGTCGGTCTCGTGGTGGCTGACGATTCCCCTGGCGGTGCTGGCCGGCGGCCTGCTGATCCGCACCTTCATCATCTTCCACGACTGTGGGCACGGATCGTTTTTCAAGTCGCGCCGGGCCAACGCCTTTTGGGGGTTCATCACCGGCCTGCTGACCTTCACTCCCTTCTACCACTGGCGCTGGGAACATTCCCTCCACCATGCCACCGCCGGCGACCTGGACCGACGCGGCGTGGGCGATGTCTGGACGCTCACCGTCCAAGAGTACCTCGAGGCGTCGCGCTGGAAGAAGTTCGCCTATCGGCTGGCGCGCAATCCCTTCGTGCTGTTCCTGCTGGCGCCGTTGTACCTGTTCCTGATCCGCCAGCGGTTGCCGTCGCCCAACGCCAGCCCCCGGGAACGACTCTCGGTCTGGACGATGAACCTGGCGATCGTGGCCCTTGCAGCGGTGTTGATTTCCATCTTCGGTTTCTGGCCGTGGTTGATCCTCCAACTAACGGCCATCGCCGTGGCCGGGAGCGGCGGGGTGTGGCTGTTCTACGTGCAACACCAGTTCGAGGATGCTTACTGGGAGCGGAGGGAGAACTGGGACTACACGGAGGCGGCGTTGAAGGGGAGTTCGTTCTACAAATTGCCCCGGGTGCTGCAGTGGTTCTCGGGCAACATCGGTTTCCACCACATCCACCACTTGAGCCCGCGCATTCCCAACTACAATCTCGAGCGTTGCCATCGCTCCCACCCTATCTTCCAAAACGTCAAGCCGATGACGCTGCGGGACAGTCTCAAGTCCATCCGCTTTCGCCTGTGGGATGAAGATGGCCGCAAACTGGTTGGATTCGGCCACCTGAAGAAAGCGAAGGAGCGGCCCCCCGAGGCGCCACAACCGGGCTCGGAGAGCAACCATTCGGACCGGTCCCCCACCCGGGACAACGCCTCGGTCTGAGCCGCCCCGGCTTGCAGCCCTTGTTGCTCCGAAGCCGGAGAGAACCAAGACCCTCATAGGCTACAGGCCCCACGCGGGTCCGGATGGGCGAATCGCCTCCTCCGTGGGGCCAGCGTCGGCGGGCGGGAGGGTTTGAAGCACGCAGCCAATGCCCTGCGGGTCCAATAGAAGCCCGCCTCCTTCAGACCGTTCAGGTCAATGTCCGGCAGAGCGGCCTTCCACAGCATTGCCCGCACTTCGGGCACACGGCCCTGAAGCCGGAAAACCCATCCCTGTTCGCTCCGCCGAACGCTGGCCGCCGGCTCGGTCGCTTCGAGGCCATGCAGCCGGAGCTGCCGCGGGCCCCCATGGCAAAGCGCTCGTCAGTGTCGGACCGCTTGGTTATGCTGCCCGCATGACCGGGACACCTCCGGGAGAAGCCGCCGAGGCCGGCCGGCCGCCGGACGGCAGGTCGCTTTCGGAACTTCTGGAATCGCTTGCCGGGGAAGCCCTCACCGGCCTGGCCCGGTTGGCGTCCGCCCAAACCGGGGTGGCCTTCGCCGGCATTGCCCCGGGAGACGCAGCTCCGCAGTGGACCGCCGTCGCCCCGGGATGGACCGGGTTTCCGGCATGGCACGACGTGCCTTTCAGGGGCCTCCTGGCTTCGGAGCGGTCGGCCCCGGTCGTGGTGCCGGACGCCGCCGCCGATGCGCGCTTTGCGGAACACCCCCTGGTTCGCGGGCCGGATGGTCTTCGCTTTTACGCGGCTGTGCCCTTGGCGGGCTCCGGGGGGCGGGTGGCGGGCTGGCTGCATTTGATGGACCGGGCGCCGCGGGAATTGACGGCCCGGCAGCAAGCTTTCCTGCGTGCCTTGGGCGAACAAGCGGCGGCCCAACTCGACTGGCGGGCGGCAACGCGGCGACTGGCCGACCGGGAGGCGCGGCTGGCAACGCTGTTCAACGCCAGTCCAATTCCCCTGACCCTTCTGCGCGCCCGGGACGGCGTCTGGATCGAGGTCAACGATGCCTTCGCCCGGCTGGTGGGACGATCGCCGCGGGATCTCGCGGGTCGCCCCGCGGCCGAGTTGGGACTCTGGGAAGCAGGCGCCGGCGAGCCATGGCGGCCACCGGCGGACCAGGAGGAAGCCGCGTGGAAGGCCGAAACGAGCGTGACGCTGCCCGGCGGCGACCGACGCCTCTTCCTGCTGATGGCCTCCTTGGTGCGACTTCAGGACGAGCCGCATGTGCTGGCGGCGTGGCTGGACGTCACGGAACAACGGGCCACCGAAACCGCCCTGCGCGCCAGCGAGGAGCGGAACCGCTACATCAACGAGGTGGTGACCGATTACACCTATGCGTTCCGGGTGGATGAAGACGGCAGCATGCACGGCGAGTGGGTCAGCGCCTCGTTTCATCGCATTTTCGGCCTGACGTTGGAGGAGGTGAACGCCCGCGGCGGCTGGCAGAGCATGGTTCATCCGGAGGACCTGCCCATCGCCCTGGCCCACGCCCGCAAGGTGGTGGGCGGCGAGAAGGACGTCTGCGAGATGCGGTTCGTGACCCGGTCGGGCGAACCACGTTGGTTGCGCGATTATGCCGTTCCCGTGTGGGACGAGGCCCAAAAGCGGGTGGTGCGCATCTACGGAGCCTCGCAGGACATCACCGAACAAAAGCGCGCCGAGGAGCAAATCGCCCGCCTGAATCGCACCTACCAGGTGCTGAGCGAAATCAACCAGCTCATGGTTCGCGAACGGGATGCCGGGGCGATGCTGCAGGGAGCGTGTCGAATTGCCGTCCAGCGGGGCGGTTTCCGGCTGGCATGGATCGGTTTGACCGGCCCGAAGGACCGGACCTTCCGGATCGCGGCACATGCCGGGGCGGACGCCGGGACGTTGGAAATCATCGAGAGCATGTTTTCCCATGAGGAGCCGGATTGCGCGTTCACGCTCCGCGCGTTGCGCACGGGGCGGCATGCGGTCTGCAACGACATCGCGCGCGATCCCGAGGCGGCCGGCTGGAGGGATCAGGCGTTGGCCCGCGGCTACCGCTCGATGGCGTCGTTTCCGCTGGCGATCGCCGGCCGTCCGCAAGGCACGCTCAATCTGTATGCCGACCAGCCCGGTTTCTTCGACGACCGGGAACTGCACCTGCTCGATGAGCTGGCGGCGGACATCGGCTTCGCGTTGGAAGCCTGCGAAGCGGAGCAACGGCGGCGCGAGGCCGAAGCGCGTGTCCGCCGGCTGGCCGTGTTTCCGGAACTGAACCCGAACCCGGTGCTCGAGTTTTCCGCCGACGGCAAACTGCTTTATCAGAATCCGGCAGCCAGGACCCTGGCGGCTTCCTTGGAGGCGGAATCCGTCTTCGAACTGCTGCCTCCGGAGACCAAGGCGCTGGTGCGCGAATGTCTCGAGCAGGGCCGCCCGCGCCGGGGACTGGAGGTGCGTCGCGGGGAACACACGCTGGCTTGGGCTTTTTACCCCATGGTCGAGCTGGGCGCGGTGCATGTATATGGCATCGACATCACCGAGCGGATGCGGTTGGAGGAACAGTTGCGGCAGGCGCAGAAGCTGGAAGCCATCGGCCGGCTGGCCGGTGGAGTGGCCCACGATTTCAACAACATCCTGGCCGCGATTCTCATGCAGGCGGAACTGCTGGACATGGAAGAAGGTCTGTCCGAAACCGCCCGCGAGGGCGTGCGGCACATTATTCGGGCCGCCGAACGGGGTGCGAACCTGACGCGCCAGCTCCTGTTGTTCAGCCGGCGCCAGGTCATGCAGCCGCGCATCCTGGACCTCAACGAGGTCGTGACCGAGATCGCGCCCATGATCCAACGATTGATCGGGGAGGACATCCAACTGGAGTTGCGACTCCACCAAGGGACGCTTCCCGTCCGCGCCGACCACGGCATGCTGGACCAGGTCCTCTTGAATCTGGCCGTCAACTCCCGCGACGCCATGCCCCGGGGCGGCCGACTGACCATCGAGACCTTCCGCCGGGACGTTTCCCCCGAGGAGGCCTCCTCCCTTCCGGAGGCCCAACCCGGCGTTCATGTGGGCTTGCGCGTCACCGACACGGGCGTCGGCATCCCGCCCGAAATGCTGCCCCGGCTTTTCGATCCCTTCTTTACGACCAAGGAGGTCGGCAAGGGCACCGGCCTCGGGCTGGCGACCGTCTATGGGATCGTTCAGCAACATCACGGCTTCATCCGCGTAACCAGCCAGCCGGGCCAGGGCGCGACCTTCGAAGTCTGCCTGCCGGCCCACACGACCGCCGAAGCACGCCACGACCAAACCCATGGAAAGGCCGCCCCTCTCGGCGGACAGGAAACGATCCTCCTGGTGGAGGACGATCCGGCCGTGCGGATGTCGGTGGCCGCCACCTTGCAGCGTCGCGGGTATGAGGTCCTGGAGGCGGACGACGGCGTCTCGGCCCAGGAACTGTGGCGCCAACACCGCGATCGGATCGCGTTGCTGCTGACCGACCTGGTCATGCCCGGCGGCCTCACCGGGCAGGAACTGGCCCAACGGCTGCTGGCAGACAAGCCGGGGCTCAAGGTGATTTACATGACCGGGTACACTCCCGACTGGGCGGGCCAGGAAGTGGTATGGCAGCCGGGCCGCAATTTCCTGCAAAAGCCGGTTTCCGCCGAGCAGCTCCTGGAAACGGTGCGCCGGTGCCTCGACAACCCGGACACCCCACCGATGGCCTAGCCTGTCGGCAGCCGGCGATACACGGCTGCCCGTGCGCCGGTCATCGCGAGTCAATCCACGGCCCGCGCCCGCGCCTTGGAGCCCCACCAAGTGGGAACCGGCCGAGAATTGGAACCCACGCCCCGCCGAACGGCCGGCAACCTCCACTGCCCATCCCGACCTGAGGGACGGCATGGCGTGATGGCCGCGGCAACCGTCGATTCGCGTTCGCGGCTCCTTCAGCCGAATGGAACCGTGTTGATCCGGACCGAAGGCGGGTTGGCCGGTGTCTTCTTCCCGTGAGTCAACGAACCCCTCCGGCCGGCTGACCGATTCCCTCCCCGCTATCCTTTGATTTGACTCAACGCGCTCACGTCGCCGGCAGAAACTTTCGCGTTGACGACAACCAGCGCTCATGAGAAAAGGCGGCTGTCATCGTTTCCGGCTTCGTTGGCGCCGCAGGCTGTTCGCGTCCCGTATTGGGCGCTTGAGTTTCCTTCGGAGTTTTCGAGTCCGGGGACAACGGTCGTCGAACCGTGGAATCGGGAACGGTCAACCGGGGCGGGGCATGAAGTCGCGTCACGCGAGCGGCTGCCGCCGGCATGGCGGGCGAGGTGGTTTCCCCACCCGCCGCCGGGGTTTGAAGGTGCCGCCGGCAGGTGGGCGTTTCCCCTTCTTTTCTGCCCGATACGGCCGCGTGGACCTTCACGAATGATCACATCCTTATTGCCATGATCCCGACCAAGGAACCGGAATCGCGACGCCTGCCAGGAAACGAGAAACACCGATGGGGCGCATGGGCCGCGCTGGTTGTGGCCGGCCTTCTGGGCCCGGTGACCCATGGGTTGGGGGAACCGGCGCCGCCAAGCCCAAGCGGGCCCAAGTCCGTCGGAACAACCGGAGAAGACGCGCCCGCATCGGTGGCCTTCGAGGCGGCGGACGCGGCGTTCGATCCGGCCCGGCCGGTGGTCTATTTGACGGATTATGAGGGACGGGCGTTGGTGGCCCTGAACCTGACCAACGGCGTGATCGAACAGCAGTTCAGCTTTGCTGACAACCCGGAGTCCCTCACGATCGCACCGAACGGCCGCAAGATGTATGTGGCGCTGTTGCGGCGCCCACACAGCCCCTACTGGGGTGGCGGGCACAGCAGCACGATTGTCGAGTTCGATCTGCCGGGGCCGGTGAAGGTGCGGAAGTTCGCGGTGGCCATGGATCCCTACGACATGGTGGTCACCGACGAGGGCATCCTGGTCATTACCAGTGGATCGGATCAATGGACCGAAATTGCGACCTACCGGGCGGCCGATGGCGCGCGGCTCGACAGCAGGTCGATCCGCCAGCGCAGCCGT
Source organism: Verrucomicrobiota bacterium (assembly GCA_003695015.1). Classification (GTDB taxonomy): domain Bacteria; phylum Verrucomicrobiota; class Verrucomicrobiia; order Limisphaerales; family J093; genus J093. The sequence goes on from RFJD01000266.1 coordinate 10,300, forward strand.
GTGTCGTTGCATCCGAGCCAGGAGGCGGTTTACACGGCGGACACCGACCTGTCGCCCTCGGACATCCGGCGCTACAATTTCGGCCGGACCACCGGCGCGTTTGCGGACGGGTGGGACTCGCCCTACCACGGTCAATACCCGATGAGCGGCAACGTGTGGTGCCACCCCGACGGGAGCCGGCTGATCGTGCGAGGCGGCGGGGTGTTCAGCAGCTCTGCGGACAAGGCGCAGGACATGGTGTATCAGTTCACGCTGGCGGGCGGGCAGGTCGAGGCGATCGATTTCGACGAGGCGGATGAAGCCATGTTCACGCTCGGCGGTGGTGAGTGGCACCATTACAACCTGGAGACTTTGGAACTGGTAAGGAGCATGGCGGCGCCCGCCGGCACCCGCTTCATCCACGCGGCCGGGGAAGATGTGTTCGTGGGGACCGTGGGCGGGGGACGCACGGTGTTCGAGCGGTATGCGAACCCCGCCGCCGGCGCAGCCGGGAACGAACCGCCGGTGGCGGCCTTCACCTTCGAGCCGGCCGAACCGACCACGATGGATGAGGTGCTGTTCGATGCCTCGGCGACCCGGGACGACC
>RFJD01000044.1 GCA_003695015.1 Verrucomicrobiota bacterium
GTATTCGAGGGTCCGCTTGCGGATTTGGAAGTTGTGCTGCTCGACCCGTTTCTGGGCTTGGCTGATGGAGCGGTTCAGGAACGGGTGTTCCAGGGGCTGCCCTTCCTCGAGCCCGACCCGTTCCATGATCTTGATGATCCGGTCCGAGCCGAACAGCCGCATGAGGTCGTCTTCCAGGGAGATGAAGAAGTGGGAGGAGCCGGGGTCCCCCTGGCGGGCGCAACGACCGCGCAACTGGCGGTCGATGCGGCGGGATTCGTGACGTTCGGTGCCGATGACGTGCAGGCCGCCCAGTTCGGCCACGCCGGGGCCGAGTTTGATGTCCGTGCCGCGGCCGGCCATGTTGGTGGCGATGGTGACCGCCCCCCGCTGGCCGGCACGGGCCACGATCTCGGCCTCCTGCTGGTGGTACTTGGCGTTGAGGACGGAGTGGACGATCCCGACGCGCTTGAGCATGCGGGAGAGCAGCTCGCTGACCTCGACCGAGATGGTGCCCACCAGGATGGGGCGGCCCTTGGCGTGGATTTCCTGGATTTCCCGGATGACCGCCGCGTACTTCTCGCGCTTGGTCTTGTAAACGGTGTCGTCGTAGTCGATGCGGATGCAGGGCTTGTTGGTCGGGATGACCAGGACCCCGAGGTTGTAGATGTCGTGGAACTCCTGGGCCTCCGTCTCGGCGGTGCCGGTCATGCCCGCCAGCTTCTTGTACATCCGGAAGTAGTTCTGGATGGTGATGGTCGCCAGGGTCTGGGTCTCCCGCTCGATCTCGACCCCTTCCTTGGCCTCGACGGCCTGGTGCAGACCGTCGCTCCAGCGGCGACCGGTCATGAGGCGGCCGGTGTTCTCGTCCACGATGATCACCTTGCCGTCCTGGACAACGTACTGGACGTCGCGCTGGTAGAGGCAATAGGCCTTAAGGAGCTGGGAAATGACATGGATGCGCCGGGCCTTGTTTTCGAACTCGGCCTGGACCTTTTGCTTCAGCTCCAGGCGCTTCAACGGGTCCGCCTCCGGCCCGTTGTCGATTTCGTGCAACTGCGTCGCCAGGTCGGGCAGCACGAAGGCCTCCGGATCATCCGGGCTGATGGCATTGCGCCCCTTCTCGGTCAGGTCGGCCTCGTGGCCCTTTTCGTCGATGGCGAAGAAGAGCTCCTCCTTCTCGGCGTACAGGGCGCGTTTGGTCTGATCGGTGTGGAGTTCCAGTTCGGCGGCGTGGGCGAGCTGCTGGTTCTCCGGGTTTTCCATCAGCTCGAGCAGTTCGGGCATCTTGGGGGCGCCCATCTTGACCCGGTAGAGCAGCAGGCCGGCCTGACGGGCGATTTCGTCGGCGTCCTTGGGAACCGAGCCGTCCTCCGGGTGCAGTTTGCGGAGCAACTCCTTGGCCTCGCTGAGGTAGCGCCGGCAGAGCTTTTCCTGCATCCGCACCAGCGCCTCGACCCGCGGCTTGAACTCGACGTAGAGGGCGTTGTCGGTGTTGACCACCGCGGGGCCGCTGATGATCAGCGGGGTGCGCGCCTCGTCGATGAGGATCGAGTCCACCTCGTCCACGATGGCGTAATAGTGGCCGCGTTGGACCTGGTCCTCGGCCCGGACGGCCATGCCGTTGTCCCGGAGGTAGTCAAAGCCGAACTCGGCGTTGGTGCCGTAGGTGATGTCGCAGGCGTACTGCTCGCGGCGCACGGCCGGTGGTTGGTCGTGCAGAATGCAGCCCACCGTCAGGCCGAGGAACCGGTACACCGCCCCCATCCACTCGCTGTCGCGGGCGGCCAGGTAGTCGTTGACGGTCACCACGTGGACGCCGCGGCCGGTGAGGGCGTTGAGGTAAACGGGCATCGTGGCCACCAGGGTCTTGCCCTCGCCGGTGGCCATTTCCGCGATCCGCCCGTTGTGCAGGGCCCAAGCCCCGATGAGCTGCACGTCGAACGGGATCATGTCCCAGACGACGTCGTGGCCGCGGACGTTGATGACCGTCTTCCGCTCGGTCATCCGACGGCAGGCGTTCTTCACCACGGCAAACGCCTCGGGCAGGATTTCGTTGAGCCGTCGCTGGAGTTCCTTGTCGTCCTGGATCCGGGACAACTCCTGCTTCCAAGCCGCCGTCTTCGCCCGAAGATCGTCGTCGGAAAGGGAGCGGAGGGATTCCTCGATCTCGTTGATTTGGGCCACCAAGGGGCGAAGTCGCCGAACTTCGCGCTCGTTCTTGGTGCCGATAACCTTCTTGATGAGCCAGCCAATCATGCAAACAGCCTCGAACCGGGCAAACTACGGGAAGGGGGGACAAGCGTCAAAGCAATTGGCCGAAACGCAAACGCCGGCCGCCATTCGGGCACCCACCACCCAAGGAAACCGCTCGCCGGCGCGCCGGCACTAGATGGGCCGCCCCGACCGGAAGGCTTGCCGAAGGGCGAAAATCGTGTCCCCCAGCACGTACAGCCCAAAGGCAACCGCGGCGCCGTTTTGGAGCCAATCCGGCCACCGGGCGAACTGCCAGGCCGCAGGCAAAAGATTGAGTGCCACCACCAGGAACGCCACCCAAGGCCCCACATGGAGCAGCAGCAGCGCTTTCTGCCGCTTGCGGGGCATGGCCTGGATCGGCCGGGAGGGAAGTTTGGGAGCCTCCGCCCGCACGTACTTGCGCCGGATCACCGGCTTGACCGGTGCCGTCCCGGCAACCCGCCCCCCGGCTTGCAGTGCGAGCGAGCTGCCATTGACCGGAGGCGCGATTTTCTTCTTCCCGGGAGCCGCCGGAGCCGTCGTCGGCGCCGCCGCTGCACCCGAGGAAGCCGGGGGCGCGCTGTCCCATTTCGGATCATAGACCGCCAGCTTCGGGCGCGTCGGAAAGGCCGAGGGAACCGTCCGGTCTTCGGGCAGCAATCGCTTGGGCCGGGGAATGGGGTCCGGCACCGCCGCCTTCTTGGGGCGCGGCGGGATGCGGACCACCGGGATGCTCTTGGGCGATGGCGAATTGGGAGCAGGTCGGGCAGTGGGCTTGAGCGGAATCACGACGCCACCCTCCCCCTTGGTCTCACCCGGCTTGCCGGCGCTTTCGCCGCCGGGCACGTTGGTTGGCAAGACCTCAGGTTGGTTCCGCTCGTTCTTCTCGTCTGCTCGCAAAGGCAACGACATGGTGGCGACTCCCTTGCCCAGAGTCTCCTCGCTGGCCATCCCAAAAGCTGCCAGCGACGTCCTATTTAACGGACAAACACGTCCCTTGCAACCAAGAATTTTGCCTTGGGAACGGTCTGACAGGCCCTGCCATTGTGGATAGCCCAATCATCATTGTGCCGGTTCCCCCTTCACCAAGGCCCCCTCAAGCTTTTCGAACCCTTCTTCGATCGTTGAGGTGTTCTGAATCCGCGCCAAGCGTGCATAGAGTCCGCCCAGGGCCAGCAGTTCCTCGTGCGTCCCGCGCTCCACAATGCGCCCCCCCAGCAACACCAAGATCTGGTCGGCCCTCAGGATGGTGCTCAGCCGGTGGGCGATGACAAAACTCGTCCGGCCCGCCATCAGCCGCTCCAACGCCTCTTGAATGAGCCGCTCGGTCGCGGTGTCCACGCTTGCGGTCGCCTCGTCCAGGATCAGCAGGGGCGCGTCCTTGAGCAGCGCCCGGGCGATGCTGACCCGCTGTTTCTCACCGACGCTCAGCTTCACCCCACGCTCCCCCACCTGGGTGTCGTAACCCTCGGGAAGTGCGGCGATGAAATCGTGGCAGTTCGCCGCCTTCGCGGCGGCAATCAGCTCCTGCTCGGTGGCGTCCAACCGGCCGTAGAGGATGTTCTCCCGGAGTGTGCCGTTGAACAAGAAGGGTTCTTGCGTGACCACGCTGATCTCCCGCCGCAACGAATGCAGGCTGACCTGCGAAATGTCGTGACCATCCACCAAGATCCGGCCCTCGCTCGGCTCATAGAAGGCCGGCAGCAGGTTCACCAGCGTGGACTTGCCCGCGCCGGTCGGACCGACCAAAGCGATCATCTGTCCCGGCCGGGCGTGCAGATTGATGTCCTCCAAGATCACCCGCTCCGGGCCGTACCGAAAGCCCACCCGCTCGTAAATCACCTCCCCACGAACGGGCCGCGGCAACCGCCCGCGGCGGTCCGCACGCTCCGGTTGGGCGTCCAAGATGTCGAACACCCGCGCCGCTGCCGCCCGGGCCGATTGCAGCATCTGGTTCAGGGCGTGCAACCGGCCGATCGGCTCGTAGAAGAACATGCCGGCGTACAGCATGAAGGCCACCAGTTCCCCGACCTCCAACCGGCCCGCCAGCACCTGCCCACCGCCCACCCAAAGCACCAGTCCGATCCCCAACGACCCGAGGAAATGCATCGAGGGGCCGTACCACGCCCACGCCCGCATCACCCGCAGGGTGCCCCGGCGAAGATCGTCCGCCCGCCGGGCGAACCGGCCATCCTCGTGCTCCTCCCTTCCGAAAGCCTTGATCTGCCGGATGCCCTGCAGATTGTCCATCAGCAACGCGTTCATGGCGCTGGCGGCCTCCCGTTGCTGCCGGTAGCGCCGGTGGGCCGTGCTCGTGTACCAGATGGCCCCGCCGAGAAGCAACGGCGCGGGAATCATCGTCACCAGGGCCAGCGTCGGGCTCGCCAGCCACATGAAAACCAGCGCCCCGGTGATGCTCAAGACCGCCACCGTCCCCTGCTCGATCCCGTCGATCAACAGCCGCTCGACGTTGTTCACGTCCTCGATCACCCGCGTCATCAGGTCGCCCGAGGCCCGCTGGTCGAACCAGCTCACCGGCAGCCGCTGGAGCCGGGCATAGACTTGGCAACGCATGTCGTAGATCACGTTTTGTTCGAGCCGGTTGTTGACGCGGATCCGGAGGCTGTTGAACGCTTCCCGCAGAAAAAACGCCCCCAGCAACCCCAACGCCGCCGGGGTCAGCCATTCGGTGCGTCCCGCCCGCACCACATCGTCGATCAACACCCGCGTCAGCTTCGGGTAGGCCAACCCGAACCCCAGCGACAGCACCGCGCAACTGATCGTCGCCAGCGCCAGCAACCAGTACGGTCGCAGGTAAACCGCCACCCGCCGGACCACCTCCCCCGTGGGCCGCGGGCGGGACCGGAAGCTTGGATCGGTGTGTGACCCCCAATGGTGATGCCTCGTCATCGCGTGCCCTGATTCAACACGCAAAGCCCCGCCCGCGCAAATCAGCGCCGCGCTGCCGCCACCCTTCCCGGCGAAGGGCCGGCGCCATCGTTCCGGCCCGGCAGCGAGCGGTCCGGCTGCACGCCCTTGGGGACCGATCCGGAGAGCAGGCCCGGCAACCGGCTCCGACCTTGGGCTGGCCGCCCCTCCGGGGAAAGACGGCCGGCTGGCACCCACGCTCTCCCAGACCGGCTTGAGAACGCAGGCCGTTCGGTCGCCAAGACACAGGCTTTCCGCCCCGTTCCCACGGTGCCCCCTTGCCCCATGACGACCGATCCGTCCTGTTCGACAAGGAATCCGGGCGAGATTTGGCGCTGACAGAACCGGTCTGCTTTGCCCAGCATGGCCTTGGAAGAAACCCGGTAAGGCATCCAGGACAACCACCCACCTCATGAAGCGATCATACATTGCAGCATTGGCCCTCATGGGAAGTGGCCTGTTGTCAACGACTCCCGCCTTGAACGCCGCCACCATCACTTGGGGACCGGCCACCGACACCACCGCCCCCACAGACGTACGGACCGAGGGAACGCTCCTGCGGGCCTATAATGGCGGGGCATCGACCGTGACGGTCAACGGGGTGGAATTTGTCGCCTCCGACCAACTCACGGGCCCCGGGGTGGCTTCCGGCATGTTGGGCGGAGGCACCACCGGCGACCCCAATTTCGATCTCCTGCTCGACCAGGTGGATTATGGCGGGGGCACCTTCACCACAATCGATCTCGGCTCCTTCACCCCCGGTGAGACGATCGAGGTGCAGGTGTTTTTCACCGACCAGCGCACCAGGTACCAGGACCGGGTGATGCGCTATGGATCCTCGACAGGCGGTTCAACCGTGGATTTGGAGGCCAATCCCGACAACAC
>RFJD01000267.1 GCA_003695015.1 Verrucomicrobiota bacterium
GCCCAGCCGCACCTCGGCCAGCAGGCGGTTGGTGGCGCCGGGCGGGGCGTTCGTGGGCGCCCCCAACAGGCGGTAATGCCGCAACGGCGGTTCGAGGCCAAACGCGGCAAAATCGGTGGTCACCTCCCGCTCGAAATCGACGAACTCCAGCCCCGCCAGCGCCGCCAACGTCTCGTACACCAGCCCCCGATCGGCGGGCGCGTCGTACGGACGGACGATCCGCCACTGGCCGTTGGTCTGCAGGCGGACGGTCACCGGCTCGGCCGCCTTGAACTCGAGGACGCGGACCTCGGCGGGATTGAAAACCATCATGCGCCGGTCGCAAAAGTTGCGGAAGCCGGTCAACCACGGCTCGAGGGCCTTGCGGCCGACCAGCACCACATGGCCGATGCGGGCGTCGCGCACGTGCAGGAACTCGGCGTTGTTCGTCGCCGGAGCGCCGATTTGCAAATGGGCCAGCCGCTCGGCTCCGCGGCTCAGGATCCATTCCGCCACCGGCGGCGCCAGTCCGTAACCGGCCAAATCGGCCGGGGTGGGATGGTCGTTCACGAACCCGGCCACCTGCGTCATCTCGAGCTGGCGCAAGAGGTACTCGATGCGGGCGCTGTCGGCGGGAATGTCCAAGGGCCGGGTCAGGCGCCAAGTCTGGTTCGAGGGGTTGCGCACCAGCTCGAAGCCGTTGGTGGCCGGCAGGACCTGGATGCGGTCGTAACCGCCGGTGCCGAGGGACAACAACGCCGTGCTGCGCCAGGCAAAGGAGGCGGCCGGGGTCACGCGGAGGATGGATTCGGGCACGGTCAACACGCCGTCGCGCCCGGTGGCTTGCGCATAGACCTGGTTGCCCACCGGCGACCGGCCGCCCAGCCGAAGTTCCATGGTCTGGCCGCCCGTCCGCACCGTCACGACCACGGCCGGTTCGGCCAAACCGTAGGCGGCCAGCCCGTTGGTTTGAGCCAGGACTTCCTTGGGCTCGATGAGGCTGCGGAAGCGAAGGTCCCGGAGAGCGTCGAGGTAGCCTTCCACGCTGGTGGTCCGGGCCGGATAAGGCAGCGGATGGGTCAGGCGCCAGCCGTCGTCGGCTCGTTCCACGGCCAGGACCAATTCGTCGCCCCGGCGGATCTCCAACCCCTGAACTTGGCGGGGATCGAGGCCGGGCAGGACACGCGTCCGGGCATCGAGCCGGTCGGCCGTGTCCGTGGTCCGGCTGTCCCAAAAGACGACGTAGAGGATCATGGCCAGTGCCAGGCCCGCCAACCAACGTGTCGTCGTGAAATTCATCGATCGGTTCAGGCTTTGCGACGCAACCAAACCAGGAGACCGATTGCCAGCACGCCGCCCGGCAGCCCCGCCAGGAGAATCCATGCCAACTGGATCAGTTGCGAGCGGGTCAGCGCCACTTCGTACTCGCGGATGGGCCGGGGGGCGATGCCGGCCAGATGCTCCGGGCGGTCCAGCAGCCAGTTGACCGCCAGGCTGGCGAATTCCCAATTGGCCGCCTTGACGATGGTTTCGTTGCCCAGGAAGAACGACTCGCCCACCACGATCATGCGGGTGGAGAAACGATCGGCCGACATGCCGGCGAGATTGCCGCGTTCGACGGCCACCGCCACGGGAATCGCTCCGCGGCGGTCGCGGGCCGGATCGGGCAGGGGGGCGCCGCCGGAACTGAGCGCACTGGCGGTGAAACCTTCCTCGCTGGTGAATGCCAGCGGCTGGACCTGGGGGGCGTCCCCGCTGGCGCCGGGCACGGGCCGGGGCCGGACCGAGCGGGCGAACACCAGATAGATCGGCCGGCCCACCAGCGGTTTGACCACCGGATGGCCGGTGAAGTTGGTGGCCAACAGGTCGTTGCCGCGAAGCGAATTGGGCGGGTCGAAGACGTAGTTCGCCCCCACCTCGACCCCCCAATCCAACAGCAGCCGCTCCAAGCCCGTCTCGCCGCGGCCCGCCTGATAGAAGCTCAACAAGGCCAGCAACCGGCCGCCCCGGGTCAGATACCGGTCCACCTTCTCCAACTCGGTTTGGTCCAGACGCGACCGCGGCCCGGCCACCACCAGCAGCGAACAATCCTCCGGCACCTCGCCGCTGCCGGTCAGCCCCAGCTTCCGGACCTCGATGTTCTTGTTGCGCAACATGCCGGCAAACCGCGAGTAGCCCGCCAGCTCCTCCTCGCTGTCCGGATCATGCTCGCCGTGGCCCTGCAGGAAGTAGGCGACCGGCTGGCGGTCCTGCAACAGACCCGCCAGCGCGGAGGTGAACAGCGGTTCGCCCTTGAAGTTGATCCGCCGGGTGCGGCCCTCGCCGGCCAGCACGGCGGCCAGATCGTAGTCCGACAGTTCGCTGGCCCGGACCACCTTCACCCGGCCGTCGGCGTCGAACACCACCACGTCGTCGGTCTCGGAAGGCAGTTGATACCGCGCCGCCAGCAGCTCGGCCCGGCCGGGATCGCGGTCGTAGTCCACCAAGTCCAGTTGCAGGTGCGGGCAGAACTGCACGTACTCGCGCAACAGGCCGCTCACCGGCCCGTACAACTCGTGGTTGCGACTGAACAGAACGGTGATGCGCACCTCGTTGGTCACCGCCTGCAACACCCGGCGGGTCTCCGGCGAAAGCGCATAGCGCTCGTCCTCCGACCACTGGAAACGGGTGAAGTGCCGGAAGGCCAGGTAGTTGGACAGGGCCACGATGACGAGCATCGAGAGCACCGCCACCCAGACGTTGAGCCGGATGCGGGCCTGTTGCTCCGGGGAAAAGCTCGGTTGGGCTTGGGGCTCGCGGCTCATGCTCTTCAGGCGCTCTGCTTCCACCGCCGGGATTCGACGACCTTCACGGTCAGGAACAGGAACAACACCGTCAGGCTCAGGTAGAACACCACCCGGCGGGTGTCCACCACGCCGCGGACGAAATCCTCCATGTGGTCCAGCATGGACAAGTAGCCGGCGGCGTCGGCCATCCAGCCGCCCCGCGTCTCGAGGCCGTACTGGGCGAAACTCAGCAGAAACAGCGTCAGCCCCATCGCAAAACTCAGGATGGCCGCCACGATCTGGCTGCGGGTCAGCGCCGAGGCCAGACAGCCTATCGCCACGTACAACGCCCCCATCAACAGGATGCCCACCCCGGTGCTCGCCACCGGCCACCAGTCGAAGGCGCTCCCGCCCCCGGTGTAGTGGTGCACGATGCCCAGGCAGGCGAGCAACGGCGACCACATCAGCGCGTAGAAAAGGAACCCGGCGGTGAACTTGGCCATCACCACCTCCACCTCGCCCACCGGCGCGGTCATCAGCGTCTCATAAGTCCCCGCCGCCCGTTCCTGGGCGAACAAACGCATGGTGATCACCGGCGTGGCCACCAGCAGGATCAGCCAGAAGAACAGGGTGCTGTAAAACAACTCGGTCAACGGCACCGTCACCGAGTCGCCGTTGTAGGCCATCACCACCAGCGTGAAGCCCACTCCCAGAAGGAAGGTCACCACCGCCAGGATCACGTACCCGGTCAGCGACATCAGATACGCGCCCAGCTCCCGTCGCAGCAAGATCCACCAGACCTTCATTCCCAACCCTCCTGTTCCTCCTCCCCGCGGGTCATCTGGACGAACACGTCCTCGAGCGAGTGCCGTCGCAGGGCCAGTTCGCGGAGCTTCCACTGGCGTTGCACCGCCAGCTCATAGACCGCCGGCCGCAGGTCCACCACCGTGCGGGGGGTCAATTGCACCTGCCAGTAGCCATCGTCCAGCGGCGACAACACACACTCCTGCAGGGGCGCCAGATTCTCCAAGGCGGCCTCCAATTCGGCGCGACCGGCCTGGATCTCCGCCACCACCTGCCCGCCGCCGGCCATCCGCAGGCGGAGTTCGTCCGGCGTGCCGCTGACCACGATCCGGCCCTCGTTGAGGATCAACACCCGGGTCGAGGTCATCTCCACCTCGTGCAGAATGTGGGAGGAAAGCAGGATGGTGTGCTCCCGACCCAGATCCCGGATGAGCTGCCGGAAGACCCGAATCTGATGGGGATCCAGGCCGATGGTCGGCTCGTCCAGCAGGATCAATTCCGGCTCGTGAATGAGGGCGTCGGCCAACCCCACCCGCTGGCGGTAGCCCTTCGACAACGTTCCGATCATCTGGTGGGCGACGTCGGTCAGGCCGCATTGCTCCAGGACGACGTCCGCCCGCAGCCGGCTGCGCCGGAAGCCGAGGCCCTTGAGCCGGGCGCGGAACTTGAGGTACTCGCGCACGCGGAGGTCGAGGTAGAGGGGATTGTTCTCCGGCATGTAGCCGATGCGACGGCGGACTTCGAGCGAGTCGCGCCCGACGTCGAACCCGGCGACCCGCACCGTGCCCGAGGTGCCCGGCAGGTAGGCCGCCAGGATGCGGAGGATGGTGCTCTTGCCGGCGCCGTTGGGGCCGAGCAAGCCCACGATCTCCCCCCGGCGCACGGTGAAAGACACGTTCACCACCGCTTGTTTGCGGCCGTAACGCCGGTGGAGGTGCTCGACCTCGATCACGGGCTCCGGCGCGGACCCATTGTCGGTTGTCGGGTGTGGCACGTCCACGTGACGGAAACGAATGCGCGCGTCAGCACCCCGGCGGACGGTTCATCGCAGTTTCAGGGCGCCGGCCACGCGCTGGTGGAAGATGATTCCCCCCCGGCGGCTGGAAATCAACAGCACAACCGGCACCCGCTCCCCGGCTGCCTTCCCGTGCAGGAGCCGGGCGGTTCGCACGAGGTCGTCGGCGGGTTGGCCGTCCACGCCCAACAGCACATGCCCCGGCTCGATGCCCAACCGGTCGGCCGGGCTCCCGGGCTCGACATCCGCGACCAACAAGCCCCGCACGCCCCACAAACCCAGGTGCCGGGCCAGCTCGGGCGTCAGTTCCTGCAACTCCATGCCGGTGCGCCGCCGGATCAGCCCGGCGTTGAACACCTCGCTCTCCGGCACCAGCCGCACCTCGGCGCGGGCTTCGCGGCCCTCCCGCCGATACCGCACCGCCACCGGCCGGCCGGCCCCCGCCTCCTGCAGTTCCCGCATGAATTCGATGAACCCGTGGACCGGATGCCCCTTCACGTGCGTGATCAGGTCGCCCGCCTGCAACCCCGCTTGGGCCGCCGGACTGTCCGGCTCGACGCGGTCCACCCGCACCCCGTCGGGCGCCGGCCTCACCCGGGCGCCGAACCACAGCCGTCCAATGGCCGGCGCGAACATGTCCGCCAGCGCCTCCCCCACCTGCTTGATGGGGATGGCGAAACCGATGCCCTGCCCCTCGCTGAAGACCGCCACGTTCAAGCCGATCAATTCGCCCCGCAGGTTGATCAACGGCCCGCCGCTGTTGCCGGGGTTGATGGCCGCGTCGGTCTGCAACCAGTCCTCGATGCCCAACGGCGCCCCCTCCTTCGGCGGACGGCGACTCTTCGAGCTGAGGATGCCCCGGCTGACCGAGCCCCCCAGCCCGAACGGATTGCCCAACGCCAGCACCGTTTCCCCCAGGTAAAGATCGTCGTCCTCGGCGAATTTCGCCGCCGTGAACCGCTCCCCCGGTTCGCACTGCAACCGCAGCAACGCCACGTCCCGCACGGGGTCCGACGCCACCAGCTCCGCCTCGTAAGTCTTGCCGCCGGCCTCTTCCGAGAGCTTGACCCAGATCCGCGAGGCCCGCCGGGTGACGTGGTCGTTGGTCAACACGTAGCCGGTTTCGTCGATGATCACCCCCGACCCGAGGCTGTACTGCGCCTCCGGCGGCCGCCGCCGGTAATACGGCCCCCAGAATTGCTCGAACAACTCGTCCAGCGGATCCCGCACCTGCACGATCGTCTCGGTGCCGATGTTCACCACCGCCGGCATCACCTTGGCCACCGCCCGGACCGCCGCGTCGATCCGCGGATCCTCCGGCTCCGTCGCGCCGGCGGCGGCCGCCGTCCAGACGCCCAGCAACACCGGCAACCCGGCCGCCACGATGCGCCATGCCGACTGCTTCTTCATCATGAGGCTTGGACCTTGCCCCCGCGCCGCCGTTCGGAAAAGCCCGGAAAACCAGCCGACCCGACCGCGCCCCCCTCCGCCAAAGCCACCCGCCGATGGCCGGAGCGCACCCGCCGGGCCCGACCGCCCGATGCCGCTTGCCGCCCTTCGCCCGCCTTTCTATCGTAGGAACCATGATCAGCGCGGAGCGGCATTCCCCCATCAAGTGGCGAGGGTTGATGATCGGCCTCGCCGCCGGATTCCTCTGGGCGGGCCACCTGGGAGCGCAACCGTTGACCCGGGCCGAGGCACGCGCCCTGCAGGCGGAATTTCAGCAGCGCTACCAGCGGCTGGACGGTCTGGTGCAGGACCTCATCGAAGGCCAGGCCGCCCTGAACCGGCGGATCGACGCCCTGGCGGCCGAGGTGCGGCAATTGCGCCAATCCACCGCCGCCACCCCGCCGGACGTCGTCACCCAAGATCAACTCAAGGCCGCCATCGAGGCCCTCCGCAAGGCCATCGAGGAACAGCAGGACCGCCAAGCGAAGGAGGTCACGGCCGAGCTGGCGCGCCTGCGCAAGCTGTTGGAAAAAGCGGCCGCCCCGCCGCCGAAACCGGCGGAACCGATCCCCACCGAGGGCTACGAGTACACCATCCAGCCGGGCGACACCCTCAGCGCCATCGTCAAGGCCTACCGCGAGGCGGGGGTCAAGGGGTTGACCGTGGACTTGGTGCTCCGCGCCAACAAGGGCCTCAAACCCGAGCGCCTGATCCCGGGGACGAAGATCTTCATCCCGGATCCCAACAAGCGCTGACCCGGCCGCCGGCGCCCGGTGCCCCGGGCCGCTCGGGATTCCCGCACCGTTCACCGCGACGCCCATGACCGAGTCCCGGCACGAACCCAGCCTCCTGCTGATCATCCCGGCCTACAACGAGGAGGATCGCATCGGCCCGGTCTTGCGCGACTACGCCCGCCACTTCCGCGAGCACTACCGTGGCCGGTTCCGGATCCTGGTGGTGTTGAACGGCTGCACGGACAACACCCTGGGCGTGGTCCAACAGGCCGCCGCCGAGTTCCCCGAGATCCAGTACCTGGACTTCCCCGGCCGCATCGGCAAGGGCGGGGCGCTGATCGAGGGGCTCAAGCGCGGGCCGGACTTCGACTACATCGGCTACGTGGACGCGGACGGGGCCACGGCGCCGGCCGCCTTCCTCGAGCTGGTGCGGCACTTGGAGGCGGATCAGGTCGATTGCGTCATCGGTTCGCGCTGGGTGCCGGGGGCCGTCCTGCACGTCCCGCAATCGAGCCGCCGCCGTTTCTACAGCCGGGCCTTTCACCTGCTGGTGGAAATCCTCTTCCGGATGGGCATCAAGGACACCCAGTGCGGCGCCAAGGTCATGCGGCGCGAGGCGGTCGAAAAAATCCATGCCGCGCTGACGATCGCGGACATGACCTTCGACATCAACCTGCTCTATTCGCTCAAGCGGGCGGGGTTCCGGATTCGGGAGGTGCCGACCGAATGGACCGACAAGCTCGGGTCGAAGGTGCGGTTTGGCCGGGCGGCCCTGGCGTGGTTTCTCTCCGTCGTGCGGCTGCGATTGATCTACTCGCCGTTCTATCGCTGGCTGGAACCGTTGCGGCCGTTGGAAGTCTGGCTCTACCGCAAGCTCGGCGCCCCGCCGCCCCTCTCGGCCGATCGCTCCCGGACCGCGGAACAGGCCCCGGAAAAACCGCCCGCGGGCTGAACCCTCCGGACCGCGGCGCCGCAAAACGGGTTTGCCGCCGGCCGCCCTTTGGCCGCTAATGCCGGCATGGAGAACGTTTGGCAGTGGCTCTTTGGCGAAGGCCGCTTCCTCGGCATCGAATGGCACTTCTGGAAGGCGGTCGGCTGGCTGGGCAACGTCACCTTTTTCTCCCGGTTCGTCGTCCAGTGGCTCGCCACCGAACGCCGCCGCCAGGTCACCGTGCCCGCCGCTTTCTGGTGGTTGAGCCTGACCGGCGCCCTGTTGCTCTTCTCCTACGCCCTCTACCGGCGCGACTCGGTGTTCATTTTCGCCTATGCCTTCACGTGGATTCCGTACGTGCGGAACCTGGTGATCCATCACCGCACGCTGGCCGCCATCCGCACCTGTCCGGCCTGCGGGGCGCAATCGGCGCCGCACGCCCGCTACTGCCACCTGTGCGGCAAAGGCTTGGACCAGCCGGCGGGAACCCCGGCCCCGGCCTGAGGCAACCCCGCCCCCGGCCGGACGACGGATCCGGGAGCGGGCTCAGGGCGATTCCGGGGAGGGCGCGTTGGTGCCGGACGGCTCTCCGGCGGCGCCCGTTCCCACACCCGGCAGGGTGGGCTGCCGCACCCCCTCCGGCGGCCGGGGGATCTGGAACCGCGGATAGCGCGCCAAGATCTGCGCGAAGTGCGGATCCCGGGCGGCGAACTGGTCCAGCACGTTCAGGAACTGCACGAAATAAGGCGCGCCGTTGGTCCGGTGATCCTCGAGAAAGCTGAACATCTCCCGCTCCTGCCGGCTCATCTGCAGCACCTGCGCCCGCAGCAGGCCGACCTGATGGAACAACAGCAGGTTGACCGTGAACAGCAACACCACCAGTCCGGCCAGGGTCAGGAGCAACAACTGCCGCAGGGAGGTCACCGCGGTTTTCAGCTCGTCCACGTCGAGTTCGGAAACGCCGCCGGAACCGCCGAAAGCGGGGTCCCCGGACGAGGAGGACGGCTTCGGCGCGCCGGCGGGTTCCTGACCGGCCTCGCGGCGGAGCAGCGATTCAGACTCGGGCGGCGGAGGGAAGGACTCGTTCATGGGCGCGAGGGATTGGGGCGTTGGCCGGCCGGCGGGTTGGTGTTCACGTTGATGCCCAGCCGCTGGAAGGTGGGGAAGAAGGGGCTGATGGCCCGGAGCATCTCGCGGTTGGTGGCGGCGTACTTGATGGACTCCAAGGCCAGGGCCTGCAGGACGGCGCGATCCCGGTTGGCGGCGGCCACCCGCTCGTTGAGGGCCAGGATCTCGGAGGCCCCCTGGCGCGCCATCCGGGCCAGTTTCACGTACTGGTAGGCCAGGCCCACGTTGATCACCAAGCTGAGGAACAACAGGGCCATCAACAGGCCGGCCCATGGAAAGCTCTTTTTCATCGGCGGCGGCGACTTTAGCCCGCGGCGGCCTCCGGGGCAACGTCCGAGCCCGCGGCCGATCCGGGCGCCTCGAAGTCGAGGACCTTGCCCGGATTGAGGATGCCCTTCGGGTCGAGGATCCTCTTCAGCTCCCGCATGACGCGCATCGAGGCGGCGTCGGCAAACCGCGGCAGGTACTTCTTCTTGGCCACGCCCACGCCGTGTTCGCCGGTGATGGTGCCGCCCAGCCGGATGGCTTCCTGGAAGATTTCCTCGAAAGCCGCCTCGACCCGCTCCATTTCCTCCCGGTTGCGCTCGTCGGTCAGGAAGGTCGGGTGCAGGTTGCCGTCGCCCATGTGGCCGAAGGTGCCCACACGGAGGTGGTACTTGCGGGCCGTTTCCTCGATGAACCGCACCATGCGGGCCAGCTCGCTTCGCGGCACGGTCACGTCCTCGAGAATGGTCGTCGGCGACACCCGCGCCAATGCGGAGAAAGCCGTTCGTCGGGCGCTGGCCAGCCGGGCCGCCTCCTCCTCGTCGCGGGCCACCCGGATTTCCTGGCAGCCGTTGTTCCTGGCGATCTCCTCCATCCGGGCCGCCTCGGCCTCCACCACCGCCGCCGCGCCATCGGTCTCCATCAACAACAAGGCCTCGCAATCCCGCGGCAGGCCGATCTTCGCGTAGTCGTCCACGCAATGGATGGTCGTCCGGTCGAGGAACTCGAGGGTGCAGGGGATGATCTGGGCGGCGATGATGTCCGAGACCGTCTGGGCCGCCTGGTCCATGCGGGGGAAGGTCGCCAGCAGGGTCTTTTTGGCCTGCGGTTTCGGGATGAGCCGCAACAACACCCGCGTGATCACGCCCAGGGTGCCCTCGCTGCCGATGAACAGGTCCTTGATCGAGAAACCGGCGACGTCCTTGACGCACTTGTTGCCGGTCCAGAGCACCTCGCCATCGGCCAGCACCACTTCCAAGCCCATCACGTAATTGCGGGTGACGCCGTACTTGAGGCCGCGCAAGCCGCCGGAGTTTTCCGCCACGTTGCCCCCGATGGTCGAAATCTTCATCGAGCCGGGATCCGGCGGGTAGAACAAGCCGGCTTCGGCCGTGACCTCCGCGATCTTCTGCGTCGTGGCGCCCGCCTCCGCCAGCAGGGTGAGGTTGGCGCGGTCCACTTCTGCCACCCGATCCATCTTCGCCAGGCACAGGACGATGGAGTCGGCCACCGGCAGGCTGCCGCCGCTCAAGCCCGTGCCGGAGCCGCGCGTCACGACGGGCGTGCCGGTTTCCTGCGCCAGCCGCAGGATCTTCGCCACCTGGTCGGTGTGACGCACGAAGGCGACACAGCCCGGCATCTGCTGCAACGCCGCCGTGCCGTCGAACGAATACGGAATCAAGTCCTCCGTGGCCGTCAGCAGATCGTCCGAATCCAACACCGCCGCCAGCCGATCGAGTATCTCCCGCGCGAGTGCCATGCTCAGGAGCATGGCGGCGGCCCGGCGGGAGGGTCAAGCCGCGCCTTGGCGGGCCGGCGCGCCCGGTCGCCTCAGTTCGCCTCCCTGGCCCGATAGAACGCCCAACGCCGGCCGGGCGCCGCGGCATCAAGCCAATGGGCCCGGCCCAGCAGATCGGTCATCAGGGGCGCGGGCTCCCATTGCACGAAGTCGGCGGTGCGCTCGATCAGGTACGCGCTCCGCGGCGCTCCTTCCAACGTCAGCCGCAGGCCGCCATCGGGGACCGGCACGGGGGGATCGAGCTCGATCCACGCCGGCGGCAGCGGGGGCAGACGCACGGTGACGGCGCTTTCGTTCGCCGCCCGAACGAAAAGGAAATCGGTCTCCAGGACGGCGTCCCCCGCCAGCGGGGCTTCCAACGCCAGCCAACCCTCGGGCGGTGGGGCCAAACCCGCCAGGTCGAGGGTCAGGTCCCAAGTCACGGGCTCGATCGTCTCGCCGTCCGCCCGCCAAAGACGCACCCAAACATCCGGATAACCGCCGACCTCCTGCCAAGTGTAACGGAACCGCATCCAGTACCACGTGTTCGGCAACCACGTCCGGGCCTGAAACGCCGAAGCCCCGGCCGCCTCCGCGGAAAGCCGCCAGCCGCGTTCCGGCCCAACGACCCACTCGAGCCGCGCCACCCACGGCTTGCCTTCATCGCCGCCCACTCCCAAGGCGCCGGCGCCGGTCTCCGTCCCTTGCAGTCCCCGCACCCGCACGCGCGCCAGGAGCTCTTCGCCCGTTCCGTGGAAAAGGGCTGTGGGAAAGCACAAACGCGCGGGCGGATCGCCTCCGCTCAGCGACAGGACACCTTTGCGGACCACGGGTGGCGGACCTTCCCCGGGCAGGACGACCCAGTCCGGCGGGGCCAGGGATTCCAACGACGCCTGCCGGCCCGGCACCGTCTCGCCCGCTTCGGCCGGCACGCCCAACCGCCGCACCTCGACCCGCGCGACGTGAAACGCCGGCGCCTGAATCGCCAGACGAAAATCCGTGCCCGCGTTCTGGCCGTTGAGGAATCGCGCCCCCGGCAGGCGGAAGGTGGCGGTCTTCCACGTGCCACTGCCGGTCAGGGAGACGGTCTTGCCGGCCCGGGTGTACGCGCCGGAGAACGGCGCGTTCGGATCGCTGCCGTCGTACTCGATGGTGAACGAACCGCCCGCATGGTCGAAGTACTCGACCTCGACCTCGACCAGCATCGAGTCCGCCCATTTGAACGAATCATCGATCCGGAAGTAGATGTAGCGACCGGCGTGGACGGTGGGTTGCATGGCGCGACAGGGCCGGCCGCCCACCTCGGC